>CAIRBC010000395.1 GCA_903876685.1 uncultured Nitrosomonadales bacterium
CAGCGTATCCTCGAAGAGGTGGAAAACTTCTATAAAATCGCGTCTAACCGAAAAGACCCGTTTGCCGAACCGCTACGTATAGGAATTATTTATAGCGTTGCTCCCTATTTATTGCCGGACCTCATCCTCTCGATCAAAAGAATGGTGCCGCAGATGCAGTTGGCCGTAGAAGAAAATATCACCGCGAATCTGGAAATTTTGTTGCGCAATGGAAAACTGGATGTCATCATTATTGCACTCCCGTTTGGGGATAACAGCATCGTCACGCAGCCTTTATATGACGAACGTTTTGAAGTGGTCGTCAGCAATGAACATCGCTGGGCTGAACGTCGCAGCATCAAGGCCGAGGAACTGGCGGAGGAGAAAGTGCTGCTACTGGATTCCGGACATTGCTTTAGCAATCAGGTGGCTGAGGCCTGTCCTGAGCTCAAGCGCAAAGGAGCCGATATTCAGCAGGGAACTTCACTGGAAACCATACGCAACATGGTTGCCTCGGGGCTGGGAATTACCGTGTTACCCGCATCGGCTAACCATCCCCGCTATCGCAGTCGCTTGCTTAAAGTGATTCCGTTTGAAAAACCGATCCCTTCAAGGCGTATTGCGCTGGCATGGCGCAAGAGTTTTACTCGCTTGCAGGCGGTAGAGGCGCTTTCTCAAGCAATCGGTCAAACAAAAATTTCGGGTATCAGGCATTTGACCTGAGATTCCTGTAGAGGTAATTTGCGCATTAAAACAAATTTTGGTTTGCCGTCTATGCCCATAACTTTTAACAGGTTATAGTCTGGTTAAACTAACGGGCATGGCAATGATGCCACCCCTTGTAATGAAACCGCCATGTCCGTTTCCCTCACCCCATCCCTCTCCCGCAAGCGGGCGAGGGGGAGTAAGTCGCTGCGCGAGTTTCACGTTAAATTCAGAAAGGAATATATGAAAATTTTAGTAACAGGCGGAGCGGGTTTCATTGGCAGTCATACCTGTGTGGAGTTGCTGGACGCAGGTTTTGAGGTAGTGATTTTGGATAACCTGCTTAACAGCAAAGCCAGCGTGGTGGATCGGGTGGCGCGCATCACGGGTAAAAAGCCCATGCTGGTACAGGCGGACGTGCGGGATGAGTCTGCGTTACGCGCTATTTTCAGCGAGCAGCAGATTAAGGCTGTGATCCATTTTGCGGGGTTAAAGGCGGTGGGTGAATCGGTGCAACAGCCGCTACAGTATTACGCTAATAATGTTGGCAGCACCCTGGCGTTGTGTCAGGTGATGGCAGAATTTGGTGTATTCAAGCTGGTGTTCAGTTCGTCAGCCACGGTTTATGGCGATCCGGCTAGTGTACCGATTAGCGAGGAATTTCCGCTGAATGCGACCAATCCTTATGGACGTTCCAAGCTGATGATTGAAGAGATTCTGCGCGACCTGTTTGTGTCGGATAAGCGCTGGCATATTGCGTTGCTGCGTTACTTTAATCCGGTAGGCGCACATCAGAGCGGCATGATTGGTGAAGATCCACACGGCGTGCCGAATAATTTAATGCCCTATTTATCGCAAGTGGCAGCGGGTAAATTGAAAGAGCTTTCGGTCTATGGCAATGACTGGCCCACCCCGGATGGCACGGGGGTGCGGGACTATATTCATGTGTCTGACCTGGCCAGCGGCCATAAAAAAGCACTGGATAAACTGCAGCAGGCACCCGGAATATTTACCTACAACCTTGGCACCGGGCGCGGGATCAGTGTATTGCAGATGATTGCTGCTTTTGAGCGCGTTACCGGGCAACCGGTGCCTTATCGTTTCGTCAGCAGGCGTGCAGGTGATATCGCCACCTGCTATGCGAATACTGCGCTGGCGAATCGGGAATTGGGCTGGACTGCACTGCGTGGACTGGATGACATGTGCGCAGATTTGTGGCGGTGGCAACAGTTTTGCGCGAAGGGTGTGTGAGCATAAATCGCCTTAGGGATGGTTTACCCAGAAACCGGTAGTAGGGCTCAGCGTCTTTAATGCTGGCGTATAAAAGTTGAGATAACCCTTGCTAGTGATGTAGTTGTTTAGCCCGCTGCTGTTGTCCAGTGCAGGTGCATAGAAGTACCAGTTTGCAGCGATGCTATCCCAAGCCCATAAGCTGGTGAGGCTGGTGGCCGCAACGGCAGGAGCCGTTGGAGAGTTGAGTGAGATGCTATTGACGAAGCTTCTGGGTGAAGGGTTGTCGCCAACGGCGATCAAACTCCAGCTTGGAGGCAGGTTGTTTGGCGGGGTCTTTTGATCGACAAAACGACTGGTATTGATTGTAGTACCAACTGGAAGTTGTATAGCAAAGGCGGTTTTAGCATTCACCCAGTAACCTTCACCGCCGCCGATGGCGGAAAGCACCTCATAGCTCTTGCTTGCTGCATAGCTTCCAAGTTCGGTGGCATTCATCGCCGGTGCGTAGAATGCCCATTTGCTGTTAGTCGGTAACCATTTCCAGACAGTAACGACTTTATTGAGGTCTCCCAAGCTGATGGCAACATCCAGTGGCGCATCCACGCTGTTGCCTAAAAGATTCCAACCGATGCTCAAATTGGCTGTTTGCAGGCTGGTCGTAGTGACGCTAATAGTGCCGGAAACCCCACCGATGACCAGGGTTGCAGCCTGTGTCTGTCCTGATACGGCAGGCGCCAGTAACTGCACTCGTAGCTGTTGTCCGTTCTGCACCACGCCATTGGTCGTGGTAAATGCTCCGCCGTCCAGACTGTAACTGCCGCCGGTGATGCTGATCGGCGCAGCGAGGGTTATCCCGGAAATCGTGATGGTATTCGTGATTACGCTTGAACCTGGCATCGCAGACGCCAACGCGCTAAAGGAAAACTTCGCCGGCATATTATTCGCTGCGCCGATAAGCCAGCCTGCCTCACCTACACCGCCAGGCACAGGCATATCCGGCCCGTTTGGATCGCCGTTGCCGAGTTGTCCAGTCCAGTTGGCACCCCAGGAGATGACGCTGCCGTCATTTTTCAGAGCCAGGCTATGTAATCCGCCGGTCGCCGCTCGCACCAGATTTGTGGTTCCCTGAGGCGCAACCGGAGTCAAGTGGTCAGCAATGATGCCATCTCCTAATTGTCCACGGTTGTTGCGGCCCCAGGCCAGCAGTGTGCCATCAACAGTAAGCGCCAAATTATAATCGGCGCTGCAACCGGAAAATATACTGTTAATGGCTGCCGGAACAGCTACTGCGACCGGGCTATTGCGCTGGATTGTGGTTCCATCGCCGAGTTGTCCGTGACTATTATCACCCCAGGCCCATACCGAGCCGTCCGATTTTAACGCAAGATTATGGTTCGCGCCGGCGGCAATAGCGGTGACATTACTCAGACCGGCTACTTGCACAGGTGTAAAGGCCCAGTTATTGACACCATTGTTGCCGAGTTGTCCGTGGCTATTATCACCCCAGACCCAGACGCTCCCATCGTCAAGCAAGGCCATACCGTGATTGGAACCTCCGGCGATAGCGATTGCCGGTCTACCAAGGCTGATCTGCACGGGTGCCGGATAACCGTAACCCCAAGTCCATACATTGCCGGTGCCAGTCAGACCAAAACCTCGAAATCCTCCCGATGCCACACTGACTATTCCGCTCACGCCGTTCAGCGATTTGGGTTGAGCGCTGTCGGTGGTTGTGCCATCGCTCAACTGATTTTTGCCGTTCGCGCCCCATACCCGGACGCTACCATCACTTATCGCGGCAATGGAAATGCTTTGTCCGGCTGCAATGCTGACCACATTGCTTAGGCTGGTTATTTGTGCAGGTAGTGCGTGGCTGCTCAAAGTGCCATCGCCGAGTTGGCCAGAGCCATTACCGCCCCAGGACCATACCGTGCCATCAGCACGTAAGGCCAGCGAGTGATCCAAACCGGCTGAGATACCGGCTGGTGCGACGATGGTGGCAGGGCCTGAAATAACACGAAAGGCCTGGGTCAGCATACCTACGCTAAGGTAAGCAACCGCACTTGCATAGGGAGTAGTAGAAGCGGTGACCCGTACCTGTACCGTCTGGCCGTTGTTGATGGTCGCTGGTAGACTGGTGTAGGCAGCACCATCGATGCTGTATTGTCCTCCCAGAATACTAATCGGTGCAGCCACGCTCATGCCACTGATGTGTATCGTTTCGGAAACCACCGTGGCACCACTTTGAACGCCTTCCAGGGTCGTCAGCGAGAAGCCGTCTGGGGTGGTGTCCAACCCGGTTGCAGGCATGAATCCGGCAACGGTCCAGCGCAGATTATTCAAGGAAAGCGCATTATTGGCCCCGTTAACGAGATCGTTCTCATTGACCCCGCATGGCGCGGTTGCGCTGCAACTCAGGTTTGGATTGGAGAATTTTCCGACGGTAGGGTTGATATAACTCATGATTGTGCCGAAACTGCCTTCGATGCCGTAGCCATAGGCATAGGAATAAAAAGGCTTGCTACCACCCGAATGGGCTCGGTCATGGGCGCTGCCCATGTTATGTCCCAGTTCGTGAGCAAAGGTATAATCGGAACAGTTGATTCCGTCATTCACCACTGAAAAACCGTCACTCGCCTGTAAGGGTTGACCACTGGAGCCAGCCAGTACGCCCAGACCGCAATTGGTCGGATCGATAGCCAGGTTATGGGGCCGCAACAAGGTGACCAGATCGGCACCATAGCTGCTGCGCAGGCTGGAAATATTGGTAAAAGCCGGGTTCACTAAAGCCGGATTGCTACTGTTCTGCAGATCAGTCAGTGCCGTGTTGATCGCCGTGCTGTCGGAATAATTAACCAGGTTGATGGCTACCAGTCGTAACTGGATTTGTACCTGGCTGTCGCTATAAGCCTGATTAGCCAGCGCTACCAGATGCTCTATGCGGGTGCGCACCTGGTCTGCTCCCCACAAGCTCACCAGACCAGGCGTGTAAAGCACCATCACATCGATTTGCGCAATGCCGGTGGGTATCTCTGCTGCGGCGTTGCTCAGGCCTGAAACGGGTGATAAGGGCAGCAAGGGCGTGCGTATATCGTCACCCATGGGAAGTTTGCTGCGTGGCGATTTCGTCAAATCAATCAGACGGGTATTACCTAGTCGGGTTTCCAGCAGGAAATCTCCGTCTGGCGTATGGATATTGCCAAAGCCTCCGACGTTCCAGGTAATGATCACACGATAATCCGACCCCGCATCCGCAAGATGTCCAATCCAGTGTAATGAGCCAGATTTGTTGCGCTGCTGGCTGTCGAAGGTGACTGTGTAGCTGCGTCCGTCAGCTGTCAGGAAATCGACCGGATCGCCAGGCGCCAGCGTTTGTAGTGCCACCAGATTCAGTTGCACCGAGGCATCGCTCTGATAAGTCAATAGTTGTGGTCTTGCAGGCTGTGCAAATAGTGAATTTGCGCTGCACAGTAGCAAGAGGGATAGGGCAAGCAAGTGAATATGACGGAAAAGCAATATATCCTCCACTTTTAAGGTTGGAAAAGAATACGGTACGCCACCGCAAATGTCGGGTTACGGCGCAAAAAAACGCGCCTAACCCGACCTACAGATAATATCATGACCTTAGGCAATTAAACCCCCGTGCATTTTGAGCGCTGATTATAGTCTTGACAGACAATTCATGGCGAAACTTGAATAAATAATCCAACCGGCGCATGCGGCAGAGGGGGTAGACTATTTTCAACAGTAATCGTAGGATGTAGCTTTGCTACAAGTTTATTTTGGAGTGACACCTTGCAGATTGTGCAATTTGGTAGACTCAACGCATTAGGGGGATTGGATGTTGTTGCAGCTGTATTGTATAAAATTGGTTATTATTCCAGTGCGGAAGATGTGCTTCGACAGTGCTCAAACTGTACATTCCCTTGATGATTTTTCGCGAATTGAGAATTTCTGGATAGCGGGCATCCAGAGATTATTTGAATCTTTGCTTGCTATATTTTGCCTGTGTTGTTTAGTGTTTTCGTTGGTTTGCGGTCAGGCGCAGGCCGCTCCTGGAAATGGCGGGACATCTGCTGCGACGACCTCTCCGAATAATGTCTCGTCGACAACCTTGTCCGTGTCAAGCTCACACACCATGGCGCTTAAAGCGGATGGTAGTCTCTGGGGATGGGGAAATAACGCCTTCGGTCAACTGGGTGATGGCTCGAATACCAACCGAATTTCGCCAGTGCTGATTGGCAACAATTTTAGTGCGGTTGCGGCGGGCGACCGGTATACGCTAGCGGTAAAAGCGGATGGTAGTTTATGGGCCTGGGGAAATAACGACTTCGGTCAACTGGGGGACGGAACCACTAGCAGTTGGAATGCGCCAGTGCAAATTGGCAGCGGCTACAGCAGCACTCTCTCCACCTTTGGCGGCTATGGAACTTCTTACTCACTCGCCCTAAAGACAGATGGCAGTCTGTGGGCCTGGGGAAATAATAGCTTTAGTGAATTGGGTGATGGAACTACCACTAACCGAAATGTGCCGGTGCCGATTGGAACTGGCTTTAGTACCCTGTTTCAAGCGTCGGAATATGTGTTAGCCCTTAAAACAGATGGCAGTCTATGGGAATGGGGCTATCTGGAACCTTCACCGGTTCAGATCAGCGGCGTTTTTAGTGCGATAGCACTTGCAGGCACTTCCAGGTTTGCCTTGAAAGTAGATGGTAGTCTTTGGGCATGGGGGGACAATTCCTATGGCCAACTGGGAGATGGCACCACCATCAATCAAATTGTGCCTGAGCAGATCGCAGGCAGTTACCGTGCAGTCATAACGACCGGCAGTTCCACGTTTGCTTTAGGACTGGATGGTAGTTTGTGGGCATGGGGTTACAATGGTTTCGGTCAATTGGGCGATGGCACCACTCTGCAACGTGTTGCACCTGTGCTGATTGGCAGTGGTTTTAATGCGGTAACCTCGGGAGCTAATGGTACTCAAACCTTCGCTTTAAAAGCGGATGGCAGCCTGTGGGCATGGGGAGATAGCGGCAGCAATACGCTGGGAGATGGTAGCGGGACGAGCCAAGCCACACCTGTGCAGATTGGCAGCCATTTCAGCGCGGTTACTGCCGCTGGTAATCGTACCTTCGGCCTCGGCAGCGATGGTAGTCTTTGGGGTTGGTGGTTCAATATCTGGGGTCAACTGGGCGATGGTACCACTACTAATCAGGCTTTAGCGGTTCTGGTAAACGGTCTTGGACTACCTGTCGATCTAACGCTGCATCCCGGTTGGAATTTATTGGGGAACAGTTTTACTCAGACAATCTCCGCAAGCACACTGTTCGGTGATGCAACTTCTGTATACAGCGTCTGGAAGTGGAACAGTGCCCGGTCGCAATGGCAGTTCTATACTCCGGCAATGGATAGCAGCGCACTTCAATCCTACGCAACCGGAAAAGGCTACGGAGTCCTGAGTACGATCAATCCCGGTGAGGGCTTTTGGGTAAATGCAATTAAGGCACAAACACTGCCCATTACCGCCCCAATACCTTTTAACCTGGACAGTTCAAACCTGCCGATTGGCTGGAATCTGCTGGCGACGGGTAAGCTGGTTACTCCTTCAGCATTTAATTCCAGTTTCAGCACGCAGTCTGGTACTTCGCCCAAGCATCTGACTAGCCTCTGGGCATGGAGCAATCCCGATAGTCGCTGGTATTTTTATTCGCCATCGCTTGAATATGATGGAACGCTCTATAGTTACCTTAGCGCCAAGGCTTATCTTGCTTTTACCGGGGATATGACGCTGGCGAAGGCAATAGGCTTCTGGGCGAATATATCACCCGCAGCGCCTGCTGTTATTGCACGCTACGCTTATGTGGCTGACCTGGACAGTAATGCCATTTCGATGTATACCGTGGACGCTGCCACGGGGCAATTGCAAGCGGGAGCTACACCAACCTCAGTGGCCAGCCCGACGTTTGTTGCGATTGATCCAACCGGCAGGTATTTATACGCCGCTAACGGCGGAAGCAACCGTATTTCTATTTATTCGATTGACCCCGGGACGGGTAACTTGATCGGTTATGCTCCGATATATGCAGGAATGCACCCTCGTTCGATTGTGTTTGACCCTTCCGGCCAGTTTGTTTATGTAACAAACAGCGATACCAATGATATTTCTGCGTTTGTCCTGAACAGTGCTGGTGGCATTACTCCTACACCACTGCTCTGTGGCGGTGGGAGCGGCTGTAACGGTAATAATTTTGCTGCGGGGACGTTTCCCATGGCTTTTGCGGTCTCGGCCAATGGCAAGTTCGCTTATGCAGTCAATGATAATTCCAGTGATATTTCTGCCTATACCCTTGATGCCGTTTCCGGGGCGCTTACCGCTATTCCCTGCGGTATGGGCAGCGTATGCAACGGTAATAATTTTTTGACTGGAACCAATCCCTACTCGATAAGTATTGATCCCTCTTCTCAATATGCCTACGTCGCCAATGCCAACTCAAACAATATTTCGGCCTTCGCGATCAATGCCAGTACCGGCGCGCTGGTACCGGTTGTCTGCGGAAGTGGAAATGGATGTAGCGGCAGCAACTTTGCCTCGGGAAATTTCCCTACCTTCGTGACCGTTGCTCCCTCCGGCAAGTTTGTTTACGTCGTGAATAACGGCTCCGATACCCTATCTGCCTATGCCATTAATGCCGGTACAGGTGCTCTTTCGCTCATCCCCTGCAGTGGAAGTACCGGGTGCAGCGGTGAACATTATTTGACGGGAGCTTTGCCATACTCCTTTACTATAGACCCGTCTGGAAAGTTTGCTTATGTGCCGAATCAAGGCTCCAATAATGTCTCAATTTACCGTATCAGCGCAGAGACGGGTGCACTGGTATTCATTGAAACTGTGCCGGTAGGTAGCAGCCCGTTATCAATTGGGATTAGTAAGGCACTTGCACCTTGATTCTGGGTGATATATGTCAGGCAGCGAGTCAACTAACGGACATGGCAATGATGCCACCC
>CAIRBC010000396.1 GCA_903876685.1 uncultured Nitrosomonadales bacterium
GCCGGTTAAACGAACTCAACGGGTCAATCGGCATGGATTCCTTCGGGTGCGCCGGGTGAAAATAGACGAAACGCTCCGGCTGTCCCATCGCCTCACATATTCTGCGTGCGTTTGCGGCCAGTTCGTGATCTCCCTTGGGGTCAATGATGATAACGGGCTCGCCGCGTAGTATGGCCTGCGCAATCGACAGTTCCATCCCGCGTGTTTTGCCGACACGCGTTGTCCCGATAAAGAGGGTGTGTCCCACCAGGTGGGATTGTTCCATGTGGACGTTCCCTTCTTCGTCCAGTCCGTGTAGCCAGTATGCGCCGTTACGTTGCGTGTCTATGCGGCTGATTACCTTGTCCGCTCCCTGCGACAAGAGCGAGTGCATCTTCTGTGCGTGTTCGTCATGCCAGTCGAAACCCTTGCCCAACCAGATTGATTTTTTCTCGTTCGCCTTCTCTGCCTGCTCGACTAACTCGGGTATGGTGACGAATTGCATCAGGTTGCTTTCCATTCTGGCCATGTCTTTATGACGCTTGTACGCAGCCCCTCCACGGTATCCCGCCATCAGGAGACAGGCCATCATTGCCATGCCAGAAAACTTTTGTGGCAACGGCACGGGCATGGTTTTCGCCATCAGCCAGGTGACCACAGACGCACCCAGCCATATTGCCGCCATCTTCGCTTCATAGTTCGGTCGCCACGGGTATTCCCATTCATAGAAGGGTTTCATGCCGATACCTGCTGCCAGGCGTTCTTACCATGATTGCTTACCATGATATTCAGCGTCCCGAGTGCCTTGCCAATGTGATATGACTGTCGCCTGATCTCCGCCAGTTTCAACTCAATGTCTCTTACCATGTCGATCTCCCAGGACCTTGCCACACTCTCCAGGGATGCCATTGTGTAGATGTGCTTGCGGTTAGGCTTGGGGATGGTTGTTTTGCGCAGGTATCGTTTCGGCTTAACCCCGTACCACTGGCACTTGTACCAGGTCACCGACAAGGAATTGCTTGTTTGCCTGACCTTGCAGTACAGCGTGCTCTGGTCTCCAAACGCTCGCCTTTTATTCTCGGTCATCACAAAACGGAGGTGTTCACCACTTATTTCCTCCGCCTCTCTCACCAGATTTTCAAGGCTTGCCCGAAGGTCGCCCAGTGCGCTTGTCACATAGTCATTGATGTCGTAGTCCACGAAATTTCCCCTGCGTATTTGATGAAAATGTCCCCGATACCAAACGTATGTGTTTTTCCCATGTTTACCTAAGACACATCACATATGTTCTGTGCGGTGATAGACAAATTGTCCAGAACGCGGACAAATTATCCTGAAAGTGATTTTCCCTTTGTAATCAAACATGGACAATTTGTCTGAAATGCGGACATTTTGTCCGGGCAGCATGGACAATTTGTCTGATGTTTGGACATTTTGACCAGAAAACGCGGATAATTTGTCCATAACGCCATTTTTCTCTTTACAATCAATCACGGACAATTTGTCCAGGCAGTGCGGACAATTTGTCTGATGTAGGAACACGTTGCCCTGAAAACGCGGGGAATTTGTCTGCAACACGATTTTCCCTTTGCAATCAATCAGGGACATTTTGTCCAAAGTGCTGACAATGTGTCTGCTGTCAAACTTGAACCTGTTTATAAAGAATGTCGGCGTGTGGGCAGTCCTGGTTAATTTTTGTCGTGAAGACGATGTGGCTTAAATCGGTATTGCCCTTGATTCCGTAATACAGCAAGCCGTCCTGCAAAATATCCCTGATGGTTCTCTCGAATTTAATGGGATTTCCTAGTATGCGGCTGAGTTCTTCGAGATTCGTGGACATGGGGTCATCAATGGCGCACTCATACATCAGGAGTAGGGTTATCGCACGTTGAATTTGTCGCAACGAAAAGTATTCCTTTGGCAATATCGTCGCAACCATAATGCGCGATAGGCAATTTGCCAGAACGGGGTGAATATCAAGTCTTACCTGACTGATCATCCCGTTATCCTTTTTATCGAATGAGTAATTTTCGATAAGACGGAATTCCGTTTCCTTTTCGCCGAAACAATTGGTGGCGAGTATTGTGTTGTGCAGGATTAGTAGTGTGTTTTCAAAGTCTGATTGACGACGACCATTGCGGGCTTTGCTGGCAAATTCGAAGTAGTTCTCCGGGTCAAAACTAAACGCCGTACCGGGTTCTTCATCACATATTCCCTGGTCAATCAATTCTGTTTGGGCGTGGCAAAGCCATGTTGACAGATAAATAAGCAGGTCAATATCTTTGATCGTTGCGATCCGCCCCGAAGCATTCCTGAGTGAAATATAAGCCCCCTCGCATTCAGAACGCTTAACGGTTCCTTCTGCCAATTGCTGTACCGGAAATAATGGGGCGATCCTGAAGGAGCGTTTTTCGATTTGCGCTCTCGATGATTCATGGTTCAACAGCAGAACCAATAGGATATTCGTGAAGTAGATGAGCTTGTTTTTGGATAAATCAATTTTGGTCGGCATGGTCATGATTGGTCGATAGGATCAAAAGTACAGCCTATCGCAAAATTTTAAAAAATTCTGTAAATGCCTACCTGTTTTTGTATAGGCATTTACAGAATTTATTTTTTGAATGGGTCATCATCATTCCCCCGTTTTTGAAAATTTATTTAAGGAAACAATCATGGATGCAAAAGTTGCTGGCAATCCGCCGCAAAATACACCCCAACGCCCGTTCGTCCACAGGAACCCGTCCAGTGAGTGGGATGTGGTTATTGAATCCACTCCCGCACGAAACGACTTTGACAGATCATTTGAGCGTTGTAATCAGTCACTCGCGGGGCTCTGCAATGTTTACCCGAGGGTGCAGAAAGACAGAAAGGCCGTCGATGGGGTAAACGCAGAAATCGAAAGGCTGTTATCGGAAGCGTCCGAGGAGGTCAAGAAGGAATTGTCCGTTTTGAAAGCCGAGGCTGAGAAAACTGGCGTGGCTGACAAAATCGCCTGCGTTAAATACTCGTTTCATTTCTCTGGCAAGGTGCAGGTAAAAGATCACAATGCCATGAAATATCTGCAAATCATTGCGGTTATGGACGAATTGATAAAGTGGGTGCATTTATTCAAGCTATTGGGGTTGCGAGATCAGAACAGTACCCTTAATGCCGAGAAATATTGGACGCATCGAGTCGAAAAAGTATCCTTTGACCTGTCTAACCTCAATCGTCGTGCTTATGGCGCGATACAGCGGGTTATCAAAATCACCGATCCAACCGCACCCAAGGAGCCAGAGCAGCAGCCAGCGCTAGACGAAACGCAAGTCTAGGGCAATGTTTGAAACCAACGACCAGCAACAAAGGGCAATACAGGCAAAAGGACACTGCATCGTCCTTGCCTGCCCTGGGTCGGGGAAGACAACCGTATTGACCGAAAGAGCGGTCAGGCTACTTTCTGAATCTTCAATTGGCAGACTTTGTGCCGTCACGTTCACCCGCGATGCGGCGAGTGAGTTGAAATCAAGAATCCTCAACAGAATTCCCGAGGCCAGGAATCGCCTCGCAGTCGGTACATTCCATTCAATCGCCCTATCCCAACTGAAAAAGTCTGACGTGGCGAGTCGGGAGTTGATGAAAGACCACGAGCGCAATGTCTTGTTGAAGCGGTGCTATGCCCAATTGGGTTGCGCCACTTCCTTCGAGGAGGTTGCAAAAGAGATCGACAAGATCAAATCAAAGTCAGGTGAACCGTCGTTCAGCTCCCTGGAAGTGGAAGACCTTTATCATATGTATCAGGACACCTTGAATGCGGAAGGACGAATGGACTACGCCGACATACTGATTTTGACCGTTAAGGGTATGAAGAACGGTCATGTCAGTCACCTGGCCGTCAACTGGTTGCTGGTCGATGAAGCGCAGGACATGGATGATATCCAGTGCGAATGGGTGATGTCCCACGGCATAAGGGTGCTTCCTCCCGTAGAAATAACGATGGTCGCGGACGATGACCAGAGTTTATATGGATTCCGTCATGCTCTGGGTTATGACGGCATTCAGCGCGTCCAGAACTATTTTTCCGCCCAGGAGATAACACTGCCCGTCAACTATCGTTGCGGAAGATCAATACTCAATCACGCCGCACGGCTTATCACTCTGAACCCCAACAGGGCAGCCAAGGATATTCAGCCAGCAAGAAAGGATAACGGCATAGTTGAATATCACAGGTTGACCTTTCGCAGCATCGAAGCGATTGAAATAGTAAAAACGATCAAGAAATCAGGTTCGTATAAATGGGGTGTGCTTGCCAGGACGAATGTCTTATTGGAAATGGTGGAGGCGGAATTCCAACTGCATCAGATTCCGTATGTGTTGACCGGAAGTAAAGGGGTGTGGTCTGGATTCATTGGCGGCATGTATCTCGGGTTTTTGCGCAGTGTCTTTGACGATTCATGGACAGGGATGGCCAATATCTTATCTCTATGCGGTATCGAGGCGCATTATTTGAATATGGGAGGGTGCAATTCGTGCCAGGCGTTACTGAGCCGTATCAATAGTCACCTACCGGAAGACCGGCATAAGGAGCGCAAGACTATTGCAAGTTTGTATGCGGGATTGCACCGGTGGCGTGAAAAACTCCCTGATTCAGTGCGCGATAAAGCAAGCAGGCCAGGCGATGTGGCAGTGAACGCGGTTATGGGTGGCGCCGCCTTATGGCTTAAAAACAACTGTCGTCCGTTCGGGAAAATAATCAAAAGAAAACCGCAAGACAACCCGGAGTCGGAGGAAGACTTAACACTCATTGAAGTGCTAGCCGAAATTCTGATCAGGCTGAAGGGTGGTTTTGCGCAACGAATGAGGTTTATCGAAAAGCAGTCCTCGAATACGGCTACCGCTGAACAAGTGGCGCTCATGACACTTCATGCGAGCAAGGGGCTGGAATTCGATAATGTATGGATTCTAGGGCTGGAAGAAAACAACCTTCCCCACCCCGATGCGAAAGAGGAAGAAGAAAGGAGACTTTTTTATGTCGGTATCACGCGCTCACGCGACAGATTGGTGTTGAGTAGCACAGCCGATAATGGTGCTGAATCGAGATTCCTGCGTGAAGCGGGACTCGATACCGAAAGCCTGAACCGACTGTATCACCGCACAGAATAACCACGCCCTTTTATTTATCCATATCCAATAATTGATGTCAATAGCTTGACCTAACAAATTGAATGGGTCTTTACCAGCGCCCATTTTTATTGCTTGGCATCATATTCCAATTGAAAACAATCGGAATTATGTCAATGAAATATCTCAGTGATCTCTATTCAGCCCTCGGCGAAAAGTCTCTACAGTGGTCGTTTTCCGCTGAAGACCTGCTCCTGCGGATGAGTGTACTTATACCCGATAAGGTCAGGAGGCGGCTTGAACAGGCCGATGCACATTTCAGGCGTAATGCCATGAGGTACGTCGTTGTCCTGCTGGCCTATCAGATATTTTTTCATTATTTCGAGTTCACGCTTAACCTCAGCTACAGTATGCCGGAGTCCTTATACCTGATCCAGAAAGGCGTTCAACCCAACAAGGGCGATTATGTGGCGTTCGCCTACCAGAGAGATTTCATCTTCGTCAGAGGGGCACCTTTGCTGAAGCGTGTAGAGGGAGTGCAGGGGGATGTTATAACGTCTGGTGCTCACAAATACTATGTTAACGGCAAGTTTGTTGGCGAAGCCTTGGAAAAGACAACGCAAGGGTTGCCCCTGGAAGAATCGAATTTCAACAGAACCATCCCGAGGGGGTTTTATTACGTCAAAGGCGAGCATGTGAGAAGTTTTGATTCCCGTTACAAGGCTGTTGGCCTGGTTTACGAAGATATTGTTATCGGAAGAGCCTTCAAGGTATTTTAAATGGCCTTGCTGAAAACATTGTTGGATATTGCCCTTGGGCGTAGTAACGCCAAGACTGCCCCTGTTGTACCGGTGATGCCGCACAAGAGGAAGTTGTCTGAGGCAGAGTTGCTCCTGATCCCGCGCTACCCCCCGTTCCCGGAAGGGTTGCCCATTCTCGAACCGGATAACTTGCTTTGCAGTCATGCAGATATTATCGACCTGCTTGAGCATTTCGTCGCAGACAAGAAACTGTTTGAAGAGCAATACATGCCTGCCATGATTCGTTTTGCCTCGTTTGTCCACCTTCTTCCCGCCTCGCAAACGCACCATCACCGGGGCGCAGGCGGATTGTTGCGGCATTCGCTTGAGGTTGGTATCTGGGCGGTAAGGTCAACTTATGACCGCCTCATTCGTGGCGTGACCGATCCGCAGGAACGGAGGTTGAAAGAGCCACGGTGGAGGCTTGCTATCTTTTTGGCGGGGTTGTGTCACGACCTGGGTAAAGTGGCTACCGATTTTAGTGTGACGGACAGAAACGCGACTCTTTTGTGGGACCCGTATGAATACGGCGTCTATCAGTGGGCTGTCGAGAACAATGTTCAGAGTTATTTCCTGCATTGGAACGACGAGCGAGGCAGGAAGCATATTCATCATTCCGCGTCTTTTAAAGAGGATGTGATCCCTAAAGCCGTTTCCAGATATATCCGCGAAGGCGGTATGGAGTTGATGTCCTGGCTATTGGATTCGGTCAATGGTCATCCCAATGCGGATAATCAGATCCACGATTTCGTCATGCAGGCAGATCAGCGCAGTGTAGAGCGCGATTTGAGAACCATGGGGACGGCGATGGCGGGGTATTCGCTCGGTACACCGGTCGAACATTTTCTGCTTGAAGTTATGCGCCAGTTGGTCAAGGAGGGCGTTTGGGGGGTCAATGAACCTGGCGCACGGGTATGGGTGATTGAGGGGCAAACCTACCTTGTCTGGCCAAAGGGCGGCGAAGAAATTGCAGAGAGAATCAGGGAGAACGATGTGGCGGGGCTACCCAAGACCTCTGACGGCATTTTGCAAATGATGATCGAGCGAGGTATCGCGTCTATGCTGGATGCAGAGCATGGCGGGTTTTATCTTGTCGCCCCCGACATGCTCACAGCAAAAATACCCGATTTCTCGATGCGCGCAATCAAGCTGAAGGATCAGGCACTGGTTATCAGTACCCTACCTGTTGATTCAGTTCCCGGTCTGGTGTTCGATGCTAAAACAGCGGTTAAAAACCATCCTGTTGCCGACGATAAAGGCGGTATTGGGTATGAAGTCCAAGATCAAAACGCACCCGTATTCATTGATACCCCCGTCACATCCCTTTCAAATCCGGTGACCCTCCCGACACCTGTTGCTGTTGATCAAATCTCGGCACAAGCAGAATCTCAGACACCACAAATACCTTCACCTGCATCAGTGCAGAACATAAGGAGTCAAGAATTATATGGTCACGGAGAGAGGCCGTCAGGAAATGACCTTCAGCGTGATTCAAAAGAACATGGCAATCAGCTTCGGAAGGAACAAACCAGAGAAGCACTGAACGGTATGGCGGGAGCAATCCTGCTAGACGTGATCAGCGATTTTAAATCGGGTAAGAAGTCGTATCACGACCTCGTTGTGCAACAGGGGGATAACCTGCATTTTCTATGGGAGGCCGCTTTTGCTGGCTGTGGGTTCAGTGCCAATGATGTCATAACCGAATTCACAAAACGGAAATGGATTGAGCGCGCAGATAAGCATATCCCTTTCGTGAAGGTCAGATTCAATAAGGGAAATATGTCGAATGCCCTGAAATTCAACAGAGCTGTTAGTTTGGCTATCCTGGGTGAAGTGGGGGAGATAGCAGATGCGAATACTGTTTCAAGCAAGGAGCCATCAGCAGCACCCAACAAGGATCGGAGCAACCAAACATCCTTAAACCCAGCCATCACCAATAAGCAAGATTTGGTAGTGGATAGATTGACGAAATGGCTCTGGCTCAAAATCAAAAATTAACTGATTAATTATGAATAATAACAGAATTCTACACATTCAAGTCGCCATGGAAGCGGAGAATAGATGGCACGCTGTCTGCAAAGAAGTGGATTGGTTGGTCGCCGAAGGGGATTCCTTTGACGAGGTGCGTGACAGAATCAAGCACCTGGCCAACAGACTCTCGAATGCAGACGCACCTATTGAATTTAGCTGGGGCAGTATGGAAACCCCATGAAGCCTTCATGCTTTTTAGTATCGCTTTTGTTGGGGATCACGATCAACCTGGTCCAGGCTGAAGACTTGGGCGTTATCGGGCATACCTACGAGATAACCGAGCGCGATCTGATCGAGGTCATGCAGGCGAAGTTGCGCCAGATGGAGTCAACGGGAGAGTTGAAGGAACTCGAAAAAAAGCACCGCAACCGGGTTATTGCAAGCATCGAACACCCGAAGCCCGTCAAGGGAGTCATCCATACGGTCACGCCGTCATTCCACTATTACGATCCAAGCATCATCACGGGCAAAGACATCATCAACGAAAAAGGGCAAATACTCTTTCCAAGGGGAACCAGGGTCAACCCGCTGGATTATGTCGGCATGAGTAGCAACCTGCTATTTATCGACGGTAGCGATAGCGCGCAACTCGAATTCAGTCAACAGGTTGAGCGCGAATCAGATAAACCTGTAAAGCTGGTGTTGGTGGCAGGCGAGCCGCTTTTGTTGATGAAAAAATGGAAAAAGCAAATCTACTACGACCAGGGCGGGACGCTAACCAGACGGTTCGCCATTACTCAAGTACCGGCTATCGTCCGGCAGGAAGGGAAGAGGTTACGCATAGATGAATTACGTTACTAGAATCAAGTTAATTTTTATCGGGTTGGTATTCTGTTGTCAGAATGCGTTTGCCTCTATGGAATGTCAGGGGAAATTCCCCAATCTCATCACGGATATATGCTGGAGTTGTGCTTTCCCGATCAAGTTTGGCTCCGGCGCATTGACTATGCCAATTTCACTTGACCAGGAAGGTACGCCCGACCCAGGTGGATCGCCTGTCTGCTTGTGTGGGGTGAATCTTGGCCTGAAAATCAGCTTCTGGGAACCCGTGCGGCATGTTGACGTGGTGAGAAAACCCTTCTGCATGTCTGCCCTGGGCGGTATTGATATGAACCCCGGCTTTAACGCGCCTCACAGTGCGCGTGAAAAAAAGGATAACCAGAAAGAATCGTCGTTCTATCAGGCGCATTGGTATATAGACCCTGTTTTTGTTGTTCTGGAGGCCGTCCTGGATAGTGCCTGCCTTGAACAGAATGTTTTCGACGTTGCCTATATGACGGAACTCGATCCGCTCTGGAACGATGACGAAATGACCTCCATCCTCAATCCCGATTCGTTCCTGTTCGGCAACATTATTTCAAAAGTTGCCTGTGCGGGTGATTGCGTTGCTTCGTCTACGGGATTTGGACTTAATTCACTCTTCTGGTGCGCTGGATGTCAGGGTTCGATGTATCCGCTCAACGGGCATATCGACACGCATATCGGCGGAGTACAGGCTTCCAGTCTGATCGTGTCGCGCCTGATCGCAAAGATGCACCGAGAGGGGTTGATGTGGGCCGCATCGGGCGATTCAGGCATGTGCGGATACTATCCTCAAGTCCTGATGGACAAGACCAATTACAAGTATCAAATGCTCTTTCCTACACCACAGGGCAAGATTGGCGGCAAATGCTGTCAGCCACTAGGACGGACAACGATTGTCTGGGGTGCTGGCAAGGAAATTCCCGGTGCCGGAGAAGATTTCTCCTACATGGTTTTTCGTAAGCGCAATTGCTGTCAGGGGGCGTTTTGAGATGAGAATCACACGTCAACAAGTTACTTATTTCGCGTTGGGTACTTTACTCACTGTGTCTTGCCAGGTCTTTGCCGATGACGCGCCTGAAACACCTATGGAGCGTACAGCGAGAATTTTAAGAGAAGCCAATGCCAAGATTGCGAGACCGCAATCGCCTCCAACATTCAATTACGGGGCATTGCCACAACCGGCTACCACTTTGTCGCCGTCAGAGTTGGCCCAGAAATTATCACAGCAGCCGCTATTAACGGCGGTCGATACCAATCAGACCGATTTGATGGTCTTTGTGTCGTTTTCCATGCCCCCCGCCTCTTTGAACAACATCGTCATTCAATCCGAATTAACCGGGGCAAGGCTGGTATTCAGGGGGATGAAGGGCGATAAATTATCCGACATGTCCAAGGCTATTGCCGCGCTGATCGGTAATCACAGGGTTGAGGTGATCATACACCCGCCCGCGTTCAAGCAATTTCGCATAACTCAAGTGCCTGCTTTGGTCATTGCGAAAGGGGGTTCCGGTGAACAACTATCCCCTGACGGCTGTTCTCAGCCTGAACGGTATGTGAAAGTGACTGGTGATGTAACTCAGGATTACGCCCTGGATTTCATCGAGCGAACTTCGCCGCAATGGGCGAGTGTTGCTGGATTCTACAACAACAAACTCAAACCGAGGTATTAAACACGATGAGAATTAAGCATTTACTGCTATTTGCACTGATCATTTGTCCTGGCTACATCTCGGCGCAGACACCATCGGAGGCATTTACGGCAGGTCAGGCGGCAGCGCAGGCGGTGACCAGCAGTGCGGCTACGAATATCAAGAGTGGCGGTGTTCAGAATACGCTCGGTGGATTGAATCAATCCTACTACCAGTATTCGACTACTGCACCGGAAGCCGCTCTGTTTGCGGGTGGAAATGGCGATACCTTTACACCTGGCGCATCAAAGATAACGTCTTGCCAGACATCCGCCCCTAACTCGAATTCGTTCCTTCAACAGAATTGCAATGCTATTAATCTGATGGCGAGGAACCCGTCACAGCGTCCACAGTTCTCTATCAACCCGAATTCAGCACTCATCCAAAATTCGTTGTCGATTCAAAGCAACGCATCATCACTCACGACACAATATCTAGGGACGGCGGCAACGTCCGGGACATTCAGCGGTTGTCAGAACACAACCACAACCACGCCCGCAACCTATACAACTGAAGTTTGCAGCAGTGCCATCTCGGCCACCAGTCAGGCTTGCAGCGTGGGGCGTACTATCGTTGTGAATGCTTATACAAATTACCAATGTCGCCAGACTGCCAACAGTTATGAAACCCTGAATTGCAATCGTGGTGTGACGGTCACGGTGGGATTCGGTAAGTGTACTCCGGGTAGCTTGCTTGGACGGGCATCTTTTGTCGATTGTCCGTCCTGCGTCGATCCCTATATGGCGATGAACATCAGTTGTGGAAGCAACGGTTTGTCGTATGACATTGAGCCTTTCCGCTCCTACGATGGCGTGCATCTGTATGATTACACACAGCTTGGCTATGCGTGGAATGGAAGCTACGGGCACTTCACGATCAACACTACGCCGGGTATGTCCGTGGTTGATCAATATGTCAGCAATCTGGGCTTTGGCTGCAACCTCTACCTCTATTTCAGCGTGGTCTGTGACACGATTTCCTGTATTCCTTCCATGCGCAATGTCAGCAGTGGCTGTGCATCCGCCGGGGGCAAAGGCACGGGCGCACCACTGGCTATTCCCATCACCAAGACCGTTAGCAATTGGGCGAACAACAATTGTGCGACCTTGCAGCAGAGGGCGAAGTAATGAATCGTTTGACCTTGATGATTTTCTTCCTTTTCCTGTCCGGTCAGTCTGTAGCCGCAGATTGCAAATTGGCCAGCACGACCTGCATTGATACCACTGCCAGCAAAACGATTTCCGGCATCGTTGTGACTCTGGCCGATGCAGGCGGTTGCTGGCAATATCAGGATGTCTATACCTGTCTGAAGCCGAATGCGATTGATTATTGTGCCGCCTTCAGGCAAGTGCCCACCTGCGCCCAGATGGATTCGACCTGTTCCCTGAATGACACGCTGTTTAATACTGGCTGCATGGAATGGACGAATACCTGGCGATGTGCCAAGGGAATGAGCACACCTGCCAATACCGTGGTTCTGGGTGACACCTACACCATCGCAACCGACACCATCAATAATGCCCAGTGCCAGACGTACACCGACAATCCCACCTGCACGCTTGCAGCCCATGTCTGCACCGATCCCGCCGCAACCCGCAATATCAACGGGCTGGATGTGTACAAGGATTGCTGGGCTTGGCAGGACACCTATACCTGCGCAGGCGTGACACAAAACGACTGCCAATCTTTGCTTGATCGAGGATGCACGCTGCAAACCTCGACCTGCATGAAGACTGCTGCAAATGGACAGTGCAGCCTGACCGAAAAGGTCTATCAATGCCAGAGTTCGCCGGGATCAACTACTACGACCCTGAATTGCGGTTCTCAACAGTATTGCATGGGGAATAATTGTTTCAATACCGGACATGTGCCGGATGCAGATCTGGCTAAAACGGCGGCCATGATGGAAATGATGCGGCAGTCGGGCAATTATCAGGACCCGGCGCAGCAACTCATATTTGGAGGTCAAGGTTCGAGTTGCACCAAGACGCTGTTCGGTTTGTTCAATTGCTGCAAGGCAAGTGCCGGCGGCACCAATATGAAAAATTCTTCTGTCATGGGTTTCGCCGTGCAACAAGGGCTGAGTGCAGGTGGACAGGCGCTGAAATACGGCAGCAGCTATGTTTATGACACGCTGTTTGATAGCTCATTCATCGTGAGAGGCCTGGATTCCGCGCTTTCCTCAACGCCCATCGGCTCTCTGGCAGGCGGATCGTCCATGGGCTTCAGTCCTTCATTTGGGTTGTATGGCTTTACCGCCACCTTTGGCGCACCAGCAGCAGGGGCGACGGTGTTGGGTTCTGCAGGAGGCATTACCTTTGCCTTCGATCCCTATTCCTTGATGATTGCGGTCGCCATCATGGTTATTCAGGATTTGATGAGTTGTACTCAGGATGAAAAGATGCTCGGCATGAAAAAGGGCGAGAACCTGTGCCGTTATACCGGCAGCTATTGCTCGGCTGAAGTGCCCATTCTGGGCATTTGCCTGCAAGTCACGGAAAACTACTGCTGTTTCAATTCACATCTGGCCAGAATCATCAATACCGCTGGCGGCGCGCAGCTCGGAAGGACTGCCTCAAACTGTACCGGCTTCACCGCAGATGAATTTGCGCTTTTGGACTTCTCCAGAATCGATCTCAGCGAATTCACCAATGAAATCATGGCAAATGTGCGTACACCTTCTGCAACCACTGTCGGTAATGACAATGGCGCAACTTTGCAGCAGAAACTGAACAATTACTACACCCGAGGGAAGCAATGAACGCACGTATTTTAGCTGTCATAACATTACTCGTCTGTCATCCAGCCAGTGCTGACGGCTTACGCGTAAAAGACCTGATGATGCAGGCTTTGATTTCTCAAGATGGTACGTCCAAAGGGATAGTAGCAGGCCAGGAAGCCGATGCCATTCATACCGTAACTGGTGCTTCTGATCCACTCAGAGCTGAAGTTTCGACGCTTAAGAAATTCAAGCAGGAAGGGTGCAGCCGACTCGCTGTTCGATTGATTCAGCCTAATGTTCCAACCAAGGAAGGCGGTAAAACTGACTTTGCGCTGCGGTATGAATTGAATCTGTGCAAGAGCGGTTTGCCGCCTCCCGAAACATTATCTCAAGGAGCAAGCCCATAACAACGCTGGAAAAAATATAGCGTGATTACAAGAAAGCGAGAAAGCTGTAAAGAGCATTATCTCGCTTTTTTACTTCCCCTTATTCTGCTCTTTTTCCCATACTTCAAATGCTGCAAACAGCAATTCATTCAATTTGAGATCGGCCTCCACCGCGCTCCTGCGGAAACGCTTGCGGAATTCAGGCGATACCTTGAAGGCGAGTGTTTCGTAATTTGCACTCGACACTGTGGGCTGAGGCTTTTCTTTTGCACTCACCTTTTTGGGATTAGTCTTTACTTCGGTCTTACCTTGCGAAACTGATTGCGGTTGTGGGGACTGTGCCGTGCGCTGCGAGGCTTCTACCATTGGGGTAGCTACCTCGCTGGTAAGCGCACTCAGGTCAACGGGTGGTCTTTTGGTTGCGGACATGATAATTTTCTTTCTTTATTGTTTTCTATCTTTCATGAATTCTCGTTTTCATGAATTATCGCTTTTACTGCATCCCAGAGAGTTTTAATCTCTTTTGCGGCAGTCCCATTGGGTTCAGTTTCAAGTGCAGTCTTACCGTGTGCAAAAGTTTCAGCATAGATGACCCGTTCGTGCATACGTGCCTCCAGTACCAAGCCGAGTGATTGCAACGCCATTGCGGTACCCTCGTTATTGCGTAGATTAGAGCGCACTCTGGCTAATGTAAAGAGGAACGGCTTGCCCGAGGCTCGAATCAGCGGCATTCCTTTCATGAGCGCACGGAGATCGGCCGGTGTCGGATTGAGCGGAATCAAGATCAGATCGGCAATCGCAAACAGTTCCGCATTGACTGACCCCACCGAGGGTGCTGTGTCAATGAAAAGATATTGCGCCCCAGCTTCCTTTAAAGCAGCAACTTTAGCCGCTATTTCCGACAGGGCGATAGGGGAGTAGAGCGGAGTTGCAATACCAGCTTTACGACGTTGGTTAAACCAGTCACCGGCTGTACCTTGTGGATCAGTGTCAGTGAGGATAACCGGCCCGTGACCAGCATGATCCGCTGCTGCGGCGAGGTGGACAGTTAAAGTTGACTTTCCTGACCCACCCTTTTGATTTGCAATGATAATAGTTTTCATGATAGTAAGAATAAGTGAATTATTAGTTAAGTGAAAGTTAAATATCTGCCTTTCTGTTATTTGTGCTTTCAAGAAAATACGTTTTCTTTCCTTGCGTAAATTTATATTACTCGTTTTCTTGTTTTATTGCCATATCTGTTTATTGTTTTCTTGCTTAATATCTTTCCTGCTAGTTTTCTTTCTCTTTGTCTTGCTTTAGTTTTTTCGCTTATTCTGCCTTTCCATCTAGTTGGCAAGTTCACTTTATTGCTTTATGACTTGCTTGCTTGGAAGAAAAGTAGATTGCTCGCTTTATTGAAAACTTGCTCTCATAAAGGGCTGACCGCACCCGACAGCACCCTTGCTCATTGAAGAAAATCTGGTCAAATTCGTAAGACGGAGGCGTATAATTGCTGACTTACGGATTTACTTCATTCCGCATTTCTTTAAACTCAACAGGGAAATCTCAAAAATGGCAGAAATCAATAGCGCGCAGGATGCTGACAAGAGCGGCGAGGGTGGCAGACGAATCGCAGTGACCGTGAAGTTATCACCTGCCGACTACAAGCGATTGCGGTTGTTTGGTGTTAATAGTGAAAGGTCGAATCAGGATATAGCTGAGACTGCCATACTTGAATATCTCGCGTCAAAGGAGGCTTGAGCCAGTACAGGGGCATTGGTTATAGGTGAAGGTTTTTGGGAAGATTAGTCCCCGTTGTATTCGTACAAATCCTCGGTTCAATGACCATTAAAAAAGGCCAGTAATTACGCTGGCCTTCTCAATAATTCAATAATCACAAGGAAACAAAAAAGAGGCTTCACCAAATCCGCGATTGGCTCACAAACTTGGAGAAGCCCCCAGATGGCAATTGCTAACCAGGGGATTCATCGTGGCACTATCCGCGATGTGATGCGGTAGTGTCGTTTTTACCTGCCATTAACCAAACAAATCCAACTGTACTGACGTTGCTTTACTTGGTTGATGTGCTTTTACTGGGTTCATGACTGGCATAGCCAACATTGACCCGTTGACTTCAACGAGACCAATATCTTCGGCGACCGTCATTTCCTGTATTGCCGCACCCTTGCGCCAGAACAAGATTGCTACATTTTTCCATTCCCGATCAAACTGATATAAAACGACAGGATGACCGTGGAAGGTAAACCACTTCTGCTTTGACTCCGAGTGATTCAAGAATCGCCAGCCACCGGTTTGCTTTTCGTTGTAAGCCCTTGCCTCTGCGACTGACAAAGGGCGCATAGTGGGCAAGCCTTTTTCAAAGAATACCTGTTCTGCGCACACCATCAAATTGCCTTGGTAAGACACAATAAGACCAGTCATATCACCACGATGGCGCAAACCTTGACGGATCGCATCACTGTCGTGATACACCAGCGTAGTTTCGCCCTGATACATCGTCATCGGTATCAACTTATATGCCTTCATCGTTGAAGACTTCTCAAGGCTAAATGCCTGATAAATAGTACCAAAAACTGTATAACGAAAACCACCATACTCAAAGGTTTTAACCGGAATTGGCTTATTACCCTTGTGTTCGGCAGCGGTATCCGAGGAATACGCTTCTGAAAAGCTCTCCCACTGTTCCGCTGGTATCTGGATGCGCTTTGTGCCACGATCCGGGTTGAATACCTCAATAATGTTGAATTTATCTTCGGTAACGTGCAAAACACTACCCTTTGCGACAACACCATTAACTTCTTTTGTGACTCTGATGGTCAAGATTTCTTCATCCCCGATCACTAGCCCCTCGATTTGTTGCTCATTGAAAGGGACGAGAACGCTGGACTCAGAGGTGATTCTCTGACCATTTCTGTCAAATCTTTCTTTATACATGATGCCTCCCGTAGTATGCGGAGACACCAGGCCCCAACGGGGATGATGTCCCCGCGTGGGTTAAATTAAGTCAAAACTTGAATTCTCCTTTCTTCCAGTCTCTTGTACTGCTGGTGCATACGCGATAATTTTCATAACCGCGTTGTGCTGCATCTTGATGACAGGAATGCTCCTTTTAAGACAATTCTTCCGCAATCCAATTTTCAATGAATTTGAAAGTATCGAGATGGTTGGCACTATCCGCGACAAAGAGTGTCTTTTCGTACCAACAGAACTCATGAGTTGGTTCGTACAAACACATATCCTGATTATCAAAAATATCAACGAGATGGCCTATTTTTATCGGGATGCTTGAAATTTGCTGCCCACCATACAAACCAATGAAACAGAAATTTCGATTTCGCACTTCAAGCGCTACATCTTCAATGTGGAGCAGTTGTTCCTTGTCCCAATGCAAAGGCTTAATATCAATCGTGGCAGACTCAATATCATGTTCAGTACAACAGAATTTGATTTCCTCAAGTCTTTCACACAGATTCTTGGTAACTTCAAATTCTACCCAAAAGGGCGACTCACCCATTTCTGAAGTAGTCGTCACCTTGCTGATGCAATTAAATGTTTTCATGTTTAATTCTCCATAAATTTGAATTCCGAAGGAGAATTCGCCCCGAAGGGTGAATACCCTCCGGGTTGGTTTGTAAAACAAACTTTCAGTCATCACCCTTTTCAAGGCAACGACCTTCGTTCTTGTCGTCCGGCAAAATCAGACAGTAGCCAACGCCACTTTGCCGTATCGTCACTTCCGCCCCCGTCAAGAAAGAAGGTTTGGTTACTTCGATATGCAAAAAACTGTCACCGATTGTTGATACAACACCAGTAACCGCAATAATTTGGCGCTCTACATCGAGATACTTAACAATGATTGCCATTCCCAAAGCCAATTAGCAGCCTAGCAACGTATTCATGATTTTTTCTCCTTAGTCGATTGCCTTCAATATTGCCCTGGCTTCCGGGTGGTTGAACATGTATTCCCGCAGAACGTGATATTGCTCTGCGCATGTTTCACCCACCTTACCAGTGCTGCCAGATATGTGACTGTAAGCATATAGGCATACAGTGATGCCGAATGCCTCTGCCGACATATCGCCCTCGTAACCGTTAAGGCTGGATACCGTGTATTTCTGCTCGGCATCGGAGGGAGCCATGAAAAAACCTAGATCACCTTGCGGCGAGAAGATTTTGTAAAATTCCCAAAGACCTCCCGTATATTCACCACACAGTTGCTTGGCAAAATAAAAGATGACCGGCTCCACACCAATCGAGAACATAAGGCCGAACACTTTTGCGGCGTAACTTATCCGCTGTGATGCCTGGATTTTCTCTGCTTTAACATGTGAGGGGCAGTCGTCTGACGGAC
The DNA here is from genome assembly GCA_903876685.1 of uncultured Nitrosomonadales bacterium. Classification (GTDB taxonomy): domain Bacteria; phylum Pseudomonadota; class Gammaproteobacteria; order Burkholderiales; family Gallionellaceae; genus Gallionella. Next base: position 17,862 of record CAIRBC010000396.1, read on the forward strand.
ATGCTGTATCCTCTTCCAAATCCCTGCCACAGCTTGCACACTCATTTTGGCTCATGATGCTCTCCTTTGTTTTTATTGATTACTTCAATAGCTTCTTGCAACAGTCTTACTTTTTGTTCCAGTTCACCCATACTGTAGTGACCGGAACAGCGTATCAACCACCTATTACCATCGAAGATGTAATCTTCGTCGGCATGGTCGTACATAAGGCCAATGTTTTCAGCTTCTGGATTAATACCTGACAATTTCATGATGCTTCCTTTCAATGTTAATGGGGCATCGTGCCCTTGCGGGAACGATACCCCGCTTGGGTTATTTACTGAATTGACCAGACACCTCTCTCGATAGGCTTCCCTATCATCTGGAGTGTCTGGCGAACTTTGGATTGCCAGTTTTCGTTACCGACAAGCCGGTCAGGTGCAGCATCTGCAATCTTTGAATAGATTGCCTCCAGAGATGCTTTACCACCCAGCGACACAAGTGCTTGTCGCACGACCGCTTTCCAAGTCGCTTTGAGGGCAATGGCTTGTTGCTGTGCCATTGTTGCCAGATCGGCCAGCACGGATATTGCTGCGCCCTTTGGTTTGCTCCAGAGGATGATGTACTCGTGCATGATGCGCATGTGCTTCATCTTGCTGTATTGCTTTGAGTCCGAGACGCAATTGTGTTGCGCCTTGATAACAAGCGAGGCAAGTTCTGCTTTTGGCATTCTGGCAATACAGTCAGCCTGGTAGCTTTTGTACTGCCCGTCACGCCGCAGATCACCGATCAAGAGCCCGTACATACCACCAGGCTTAGTTGCTTCCCGTTGATTCAGCAAAGCGACTTGTAGCTTCTCAAGAAAGTCTTCATCATTGACGCAGCGCGACAGATCATCCTGATGCGGCAAACCCCAGACCTGACCGCTGTAGACGATCATGTCGTGGTAGGGCGGGTGAGAAAAAACCATATCCGCCTCTTTGCCAACTGCTTGCACAATTGAATCGCGCAGGATGTTGAAGCCGCTATGGAGATCAAGACCAAAGGCTTCGATCCCCATTTCTGCCGCAACTTCAACCGACGTGCCGCTACCGACCATGGGATCGACAAACACGCCGGGGCGGTACTGTTCGAACAATGCCCTATAGATATGACCCGAACAGTTGCCGCGCCAGGCGCTTTTTCCCCATTTACCGCGTTCGGGGAAGGTTAGAATACTCATTTGGTGACTCCTTCAAATATCTGATCTTTACCCAGAGCCTGCACTGCCGGACACGGTGACTTGTGTCGCATAAGCCATTACACGCCACATGGCTACAATATCATCCAGACGTTGCAGACCCAGCCATAGGGTTTGCGTGCCAGGCTCACCATCACCTTTA
>CAIRBC010000397.1 GCA_903876685.1 uncultured Nitrosomonadales bacterium
CGCTGCAATATTATGATTATATTGATTAAAATTTGGTACTTGTTAAACTCCGGTTAACTATACCGGTTGCCATGTTGCTATCTCCTTGCCGTTGAATCAGGGGAAACCCCCCTGCGGGTTGATTATGAAACTGAAACATTGATCTGTTTGGACTTTGCCTTTTCAAGCTTGTCCATACTGATATTGAGCATGCCATCCTTGAATTCAGCTTTCACGGAATTTTCATCGGCATCGGCCGGCATCCTGAAGCTGCGTGCAAAACTGCCATAAAGTCGCTCAATACGATGAAAATTCTTGCCTTTTTCGTCCTTTTCCTGCTTACGCTCGCCTTGAATACCCAGCAGGCCGTCCTGGATAGTGACCTTTACATCCTCCTTGCGCACCCCGGGTATTTCTGCCTTGACCAGGTAAGCCAAGTCTGTCTCGCTGATATCGACTGAAGGCGTCCAGTCTGCCATCGCCAGCATTTCCTGAGCCGATTCATCGTGAGGTCTGGCTCTACCGAAAATGCGATTCAAACGGTTGGATACATCTTCCAGCTCGAGTGACGGGTTCCATTTCACCAGGTTCAGATTCATCTTCATTCTCCTTAATTTAACTGGGCGGTTACAAAACAGTCATTGCGCCAAAGGCAATTCATCTGATCGCAGGCACCACTGGCACCCGTGCCAAAACAATTGAAACTACCCTCCTCGGTTTGAATGGACTTGATCAATTCAGATTTTGAAAGCTTGCCCAGACTGATATTTCGTGACTTGGCAATACTGCGTACTTCTTCTATTCTCATAGCATCCCTCCAGGAAAGTAACGGATTGATCCGAATCAGTTAAGCAACCAGAAAATCAATGATCTGACCAGGCGGATTTTTTTTTGCGACCTTCACCATAGCCTGAATCTGCAGCCCCCATATAATCGACACAGTCGCATACCCCACCCTCCAACGGTTCAGGATCACGCATTGAAGTACCCGGTTCAATAGCGAATCCCGCCATCGCTTGCAAAATGCAGTCAATCTCCTCGGGTTGGGTAAGCGTCTGGCTCATTACAGTTCCTTTCAAATGGGATTGCGGATCAGGCTGCAGCAGCGGTTTGCCACTTGTCCTGCAGGTTTACTGACTTGTCCATCACATACAACTTTGCAGCGCCCGTCTCTGCTGTCTTGACAGAGCCGGGTCTGGCCAGCTCAAGCTTTGCACACAACGTCTCGTTGCAGGACTCCAGCAATGCGATGCGCGTCAGCAGATGTCCCGTTCGTAACTCAACATTACGCTCCAGGCAATAACGGTGTTCCTTCAACTCTGCCTTCATTTTTTTCATGTCATGCATGATTTTTCCGATAAACAAGGTACTGCCAGATGCTTTATATAAATTCGACATTTCGTTCTCCAGATGAGTGATCAGCCCAGCACGCAACTTGTGTCAGGCCGCCTCAACGATGAGCTGACATCGATGCTTTCCAAGCGCTGCTTTTCAGTAGCTTTTTGAACTGGCTGTGCTTCATCCTCGATAAATGACCACTCGCTGGACCAATATGCATGCTTGGCATACCGGTAATCCTGATTCACAGCTGCATTAAAATTCATGTTGCTTCTCCTTTCATGAGTGGGCTTCCGGTAGTTATCAAGCCAAATAAACAACGCCATCAGAGGGAAGTGATTATGCATAGCCGAGTCAAAAATCCACATCAGGTGATGCTGATTTGCTTATCAGATAAAATTCGGGAAGTGTGGGAATTCCCTTAGCAGGGAGACTGTACTATAGGAAAATGCTGATTTTTGCCTCAGCAAACAAGCAATATTGACTGGAAATTCAGGAGGGCGGCTCTCCTGGATGCCTGGCGGGCTGGAAGCCCGCCCCCCCTTCTTAAATCGGTTGGAGGGCGGCCATCCTGGCTGACTGGCGGGCTGGAAGCCCGCCCCCCTTCTTAAATCGGTTGGAGGGCGGCCATCTTGGCCGCCTGGCGGGCTGGAAGCCCGCCCCCCCCTTCTTAAATCGGTTGGAGGGCGGCCATCCTGGCTGCCTGGCGGGCTGGAAGCCCGCCCCCCTATTTTAAACTGGCGGGCTGGAAGCACGCCCCCCTATTATGACGGTAATTTCTCCTCAAGCGCGAAACAGGTCGTGTTCGACGGCGTAATACACCAGATTCGCCGTGTTATCGATTTTCATTTTTTCCATCAGGTGCTGTTTGTGCGTACTAACCGTCTTGTTGCTGATCGCCAGATCGTCGGCAATTTCATTGACCCGTTTACCGGCCACCAGCATCCGGAAAACTTCAAATTCCCGGTTGGAAAGCAGCGCATGCAAGGCTCGTTGTCCTGGAATGGCGGCATCAAAAGCCAGTTGTTCAGCCAGGATAGGATCGATATATTTGCCGCCGCCAGACACCTTGCGTATCGCTTCCAGCAGCACTTCCGGGTCGCTGTCCTTGGTCATATAACCGGCAGCCCCCGCCTTGATTGCCCGAAAAGCCACCTGAGATTCGTTGTGCATACTGAATACCAGTATCGGCAGTGCCGTGCGATTCGCCTTGATTTGCCCGATCAGGCCGGTGCCGCTGACACCGGGCATGGTCAGATCCAGTAACAAGATATCGAAATAAGCAGCCCCTCTGAGGTGTTGCATGACTTCGGCACCATTGGCTGCCTCTGCGGTGACTTCAATATCCTGAGTCAACGCAAATATTTTTTTCAAACCTTCTCGCACAATAGCATGATCGTCAGCAATCAACAGGCGAATCATAGATTTTTCTCCCTAGGTTTGAATGGAATACGGATGGAAACGAGGGTTCCTTTAGCGGGCACACTAGTCACTTCTACCTTGCCACCGACCGCATGGGCACGCTCATGCATACCTAGCAAGCCGAAGGATTTATTAGCAGCCAAAGCAGCCGCATCATAACCTTTGCCATCATCGCGCACCTCGACAAGGATGTCCTGATCACACAGGCCGACCGTGATCATAACACTGCTGGCGCTGGCATGACGCGCAACATTGGTCAAGCACGCCTGCACGATGCGAAATATTGCCGCCGCGCAGGCTTCATCCACCCCTGCAGGATCATCGTTGACCCGCAAAGTACAGGCGGTTACCGCCGCAGCGGGGAAATTATCACAGAGCCACTCGATAGCCGGAACAATACCCGAATCCAGCGCAACCGGGCGTAAATTAAGCGCCACACTACGCACCCCGTTGATTATTTTATCCACCAGAGCCAACAGCCCCTTGATTTTTTTTAATAATCCAGCATCCAGTTTACCAAACTCGATGCGCAACAACGCAATATCCCTACGCAACGCCGTCAACAACTGTCCGAGTTCATCATGCACTTCGCTGGCAATA
>CAIRBC010000398.1 GCA_903876685.1 uncultured Nitrosomonadales bacterium
CGACTTGCTTCTTGTCATCTTCGACCATGCCACGAACAAATAGCAAGCGAACCTTGATCCACTTTTCTGCCTCTTCCGGTTTGTTCAAATTCAATTCAACATCCAGAACTTTTGCTTGATACTGTTGACCAGCAATCTTTTGCCATTGACCACGTACGCAGTGCTGAAAGAGAGAATTCAAGTCCATATCCCGGCGGATAAACTTTCCCATACAGTATTCGGTCAACCGATACTTCATGGTGTTTTTTTCCATCCGATAAATTGGGATCTACAATAGCTCACAAGCCATACTAATCATTGCCTTAGTACTAAACCAGGCATCGGCCAGCAGGTATAGCGCATCAATTCCAGTGCGCTGTGTACGGCGAATCATATCTCTCGCCATTTGTGGCTTGGTCTGGTTGACCGCCACTTTATAACGTTTCGCAGCTACGCTACGTCCGTCACAAAACGGCTGGTGCAGTTCTTGAGCTTTGGATTTGCTGATAAATAATTCACTATCAACAGGTACGAATCCCTCAGCACTGCTCAATCCCAAGGTTAAAACCTGCTGTCCCATAACGCACCGTCCAGTAGTGTGGTCAAAGTGACTGGATACCCCAGGCATCTTTCCAAAAGCGCACCTTGATCGAATCATCTAATGCCCAAGCGCTTGATTGAAATGTTTTTTTTAGTTTTTTTGTTGTCTGTTGCGCTATTTCTAAATGCAGACGATGCCAATTCCAGTCCTCATGATTCAGTGCTGCATACAGGGTGTCTTTGCTAGCTTGCGTGAAAGTTTTTATGCCTCTTATGGGATATCTGTGGGTAAATTATGGAATTTTTGTATTGATTTCTTGAATTTATCTAGAAAATACTGTATCAAGAGAATGTGAATAGGGTTTTGATTTTGGCACTAGCCCGCATGGGCTGTCTGGAAACATTATGCACTTGTTGATTAGCCATTTGCTCGTTCAATCCTAGTTTTATGTTAAACAGGTTTTGACTTTTTCATTGTATACATATTTTTCAAATTTGCTTTTGTACTGTTTAGAATTGTGTCAATATCTAGTTTGTAGAAGATTTAATACTTTCCTGATCAACAAATATATTATTATATTCGGGAGGATTTTTTATCATGCTACTCACTCGTTTACTTAATGCTTGTCATCATTTCACTGGTTTTGTTTATATGAGTGCAAAGTTTTTCGAGGACACAAGCCACATAGAAATCATGGTGCAATCACGAATCGGATCCAGGTCAATTTGCTATTTGCCAAAACCTGGCTCTTGTTATGACCACCTCGCTGTTAGGAGATTTGAGTTCATTCCAGTATGGGGTATGCCGTATTTTTAGTATATAAAATGCGCAGAGTTGACTGCAAAACCTGCGGCATAAAAAATTGAAATGTACCTTGGGGTATTGGCAAGCACAGTTTATGTAAAGTTTATATGTTGCATCTCGCTCACTGGGCAAAGAAACTTTCCTGAAAGGAAACGGCATAAAGCTTTCACACAAGCTGGGACAAAGTTTTTGATTCTGTTAAGTATGTTGTTGAATAGGGATTAGCTCATTGGGAGCTAGGCGCTATTAATGCAATCGGCGTTGACGAAATTCAGTATGGCAATGGGCATCAGTGTGTAACTTTTGTCTACGATATTGTAGTTGGTACGACACGATTGTTATGGATTTGCAAAGATCGAACGTTGGAGAGTTTCGATAAATTCTTTACTATGATTGGCAAGGATAAATGTGAATTAGTAGAGTTTGTATGCTCCGATATGTGGGGGGCCATATTTAACCTTAATCAAGAAGCATTGCGTAAACGCACTAAACATTCTTGACCGATTTCACATCGTTGCCAAGCTTAATAAAGCACTCGATGAGGTTCGTGCAATAGAAGCAAAGGAGATTATTAGGGATGGATTTGAACCGGTACTAACGAAATCGAAATGGTGCTTACTCAAGAATTTTGATAACTTGACTGATAACCAGCGCGTAAAATTACACGAAGTACTTCAATACAATTTAAAGACCGTGAGAGCTTACTTATATAAGGAAGACTTTCAGCTATTTTGGGAGTGTGACTCCCCAAGTTGGGCAGGACGATTTTTGGATGAATGGTATAAGGACGTTATGCATTCCCTGCTCGAACCACTTAAGAAATTCGTTAAGACTCTACGAAATCACCGTGATCTTTTGCTCAACTATTTTAAGGCTAAATAGGTATTTTCTAGTGGCGTAGTAGAGGGGCTAAATAACAAAGCCAAAGTAACTATGAGAAAAGCGTATGGATTTAAAACGTATGGATGCTTAAAAACGTCTTTATATCATGTATTTGGAAAATTGCATGAGCCAGAATTGTCCCACAGATTTGTCTAACGAGCCAATTTTTCCTATAGCAAAATTTATTGCGTAAAATTAACGTCATAACTTATAAGGAAGTTTATTATGTGAAATGAGTTCCAAAAGGACACTTTGTAAGTTGCGATAAAGGAACACAACAAGGGAGGTTCAAAATGAACTTTATTCTGAATTGTGGTAAACGAGGAATAACCTCATCCCCGTTTTTGATTGTTATTTTTTTTATGTGTTGGAACACTCATGCAATCGCAGCTAGTAGGACTACCATTGCGAACGGAACCATTCCAGCCAGCGTTCAGTTGGCTCCAGGGGACGCGATTACCGACCTTGATGCTTTTGCTCTAGTAACCAGCATCGGCACTGATAGCGTCACTGGGTTGACCGTGGTTCTCACCGGCACCAACTCGTTTCAAGGTCTGGCTGAAGTGCGCATCACCGATAACGCCGGTTTGACGACTTATTTTTCCGCTATCGCAAACCCATCAAGCAATAGCGTTTCCTTCAGTAACGGCACCGCCATTCCAGTTAGTACTACCGCAACGACTTTCAAGGTGCGCATTACCCCAAAGTCGTTTGCAAATATGCCTTCAGCGCCTGGTGCTAACTACACGGTAACTGGTACTGTCACAGGCTTCACGAGCTACAACAATAACAATCGTTCGTATAATAATTCTTCAAGCGCTACGATAATGATTGACAATCTATCACCCAACAGCGTTACCGCTACGAGCGGAAGCATCGGCAATACAAATGCGACATTTAATTGGACTACCTCATCCTCCAGTGATTTTGCGACCAGTAAGGGTTCGGTCGTTTATCGGTGGGCCTCAGCAAGTGCAGGATCTGAAGTGCCTGCCGAAGGTTCTACGCCGCCTCTAGGCAGCATTAATGGCACTGCGACAGTCGCTTGTGTTGTTTCTTCGGCCACATCTTCGCAATTGACCCGAATCGACGGTAGTGGTGGGAGCTCAGATTGTACGACAGGAGCTCTCACAAGTGGACAGGCATACAGCTACAAAATTTTTCAGCGAGATACCAGCGGCAATTATGATGTTGGCGTAACAGTGAGCTTGGTGAGTGCGGCCAATTCAACTGTGGTGGTAAACCTTTCATCGGTTTATGTCAGCACTTCATCGACCATAACCGTGACCCTGATGGACAATGGCAATAATGCCGTAACCGGAAAAACGGTGACATTAGCAGCAGGATTTGGCAGTTCGACCATTTTGCCTGCGAGTGGGGTGTCAAATGCCAACGGAATAGTCACATTCACGGTCAGGGATCTTGTGGTAGAGGGGCCGATTATCTATACCGCCACCGATACGACCGATGCCCTCGTGTTGACCCAAACCACCCATGTAATATTCAATCCTTTCTGTACTCCGCCATCAAATGCACCTCAAGGTTTGACTCTTAGCTGTCAATGTGACTCCTTTGCACGTACCACTTTGAATCCATCCACGATATTCGGTGCGAATTGGATAGTCTCTACCAGCGACTCTACAGGCGTCCTGCCCAGTATCGTAAATCAAGGATACCTGCGCCTGACCAACAATACCAACAACAGCAATGCAAAAGCGGCTACAGTGCCCGGAATTTTCCCTGCTTCAGGAAACTATATTTCAGTAGAGTTTTCTTATTATTCCTATAACGGTAGCGGTGGCGATGGAATGGCGATGATCCTGTCCAACTATACTGTGCCTGCTGTGCCGGGCGCTTTCGGTGGATCGCTGGGTTACGCGCAAAAAGGATTAACACCGATCTCGGACTGTACAAAGGCTGGAGGCTGCCCCGGTTTTCCAGGAGGTTGGTTAGGTGTGGCTCTGGACGAATATGGCAACTATCAAAATCCAACTGAAGGCAGGATCGGAGGTGTGGGATTTATTTCACAATCTGTAGGGATGCGCGGTTCTGGCTCGGTGATGAATGGTTATCAATATCTGTCCGGCACAGCCAATCTCACACCACAATTATCTAACTCTGTATCGACAACTGCTTCGCCCGGTTACTACTATCAGGTAATAGTTGATGCACGCAATGAGCCCAGCAGCACAAGTGTTTCGGTCAACCGAGATACCACTGGCTCAAGCAATTTCTATACCTCTTTGATCAGTGTTCCGAATGTCTACTCGGCTGCGCAAAATGCTGGATTTACACAATCAGTTGTTCCGAACTTCTGGCAGATTTCCTTTACCGGTACCACGGGTGCAGCCACCAATATCCACGAAATCGGTGGATTGCGAATTTGTGCGTCCATTATGGTGCCTGCCAGCGGCGGAACAGCAGGTGGCTTTAATGCGATCGATTCGGTTTACGGAATGATTCCCTTGGCCGTGCAGAATTATTTGTTTGGGCATATCTACGCCAAGCTGGTTGGCACACCATTCAATCTGAATGTAGGTGTACTCCAGAATAGTCAGATACTCACGTCCTATGGCTATTCAGAAGCCAAAACTGTAACAGTCAAACTTGTCGACAACAGCGACAGCCTGAATAATTCAACTCTGGATTGCACACTATCCTGCACTACTTCCTGCCAAAACAAAAATGCATTAACCTCTCAAACACTTACTTTTGCCAGCGGTGCAACAGATCTGGGTCAGAAACTGTCACCCAGCTTTACTATCAATTTGCCTTATCAAAAATTAGTTGCAGTGATTAGCGACAGCACATCTACAGCCTGTTCGACCGATTCGTTTTCAGTTCGTCCCTTGAGTATTAGCGCGATTACTTCTTCAAATGCTACCAATTCTGCAGCTACCGGAACGCCGATCTTCAAGGCAGGAGCAGACTATTTTTCACTGACTGCAACGGCAAGTACTGCCGGCTATACTGGCGTATTTAAAATCAATCCTACCCTGGTGGCACCAGTCAGCCCCTCCACTGCGCAAGGGAGTTTGGTAGGCACGTTTCCAGCCGCGACATATGCAACTTCCTCTGCTACAGGCACTACTTTTAACTACAGCGAAGTCGGTGGATTCACATTACCTTTGAACAGCGTTTATGAAGGTGTGGTGTCAACTGTTGATTGCATCGGAATGACCTATTTGCAGTGTGATGTGATGAAAGCGGGTACCTGGACGGGGGTTGATAGCATCAGCACTAAATCAGATTGCATTGCCGATAGTTTTTCAAATACAGCTGTATCTGGGAAGTATGGTTGCAATTTTGGTCTTGCTTCGA
>CAIRBC010000399.1 GCA_903876685.1 uncultured Nitrosomonadales bacterium
GGGAGGGACTATAAAATTCACCAGATAATAGAAAAATAACAAGAAAAAAAGAGAAATTTCTCTATTACAAAACTAGTACGCTGCAATATTATGATTATATTGATTAAAATTTGGTACTTGTTAAACTCCGGTTAACAAGACACCCTTTTCCAGTTCAAACGTTAGAAATAGCGTGAGCCGTGGACTCGGCAACCTGGCAACTGCCTTGAGTAATGTGGTGGGTATTCAATCGTCTGTGGGTGTGCGCCTCAACCAGATCGATGCGTTGCAGACTTTCGGAGATACTTTTGGTTTGCAGCTCAAACAGAGTTTATCGAATTTGCAGGATACCAATTACACCACGGCTGCCATCTCGCTGAGTCAGCAGAATCTTGCCTTGCAGGCGGCGCAACAGTCCTACGCCAAGGCCTCCAGCCTATCCCTGTTCACTTACCTGTAGAAACCGGGGTCTGACCCCGATTAATGCCAGCTTCGGCACTCCGAATACACGGTAAATTTGTTCTCAAAAAAACACTTTTAAAATCAAAGAGGATATGAATCAGCAGGGAATCAATGGGAATCAATGGGATCAGAGTCGATTGATTTCATAATCAATGGGGTCAGAGTCGATTGGTGTGTTAAAGGGGCCAGGGTCGAATTATTTTCAATTGCAGCCAAGCTACCTTTTTACTGTGCGGATAAATAAATCGAATAATTCGAGCATGGCTCCTTAAAATTCAGTGACACCAAACATTGACAAACTCACCTTAAAGGGGGTAATCTAGGCATGGAAAAGCTAAAAAATCACTACTCATTGGCAGATATTCAAGCGCAGATGATTACAGTTCCTGCGATGAATCTAACGGGTTCGGCTCGCGAAGGTATTCGTCTGGCAGGCATGGCTCAAGCAGATGCCTTGACCGTAGTAAAAATACTACATCGCTGTAATTTTCACAAGAGTATGACCACCCATGCAGACCATCATGACTGGCAAGATGTGTATCACAGTGAATGGAATGGCATCTTGTTGTACATCAAGTTCCAACGTGAAGGTGATTATTTTGTGGTTTCGTTTAAGGAGTTATGAGATGACTAATAAATGGAATGAAAAAACTTGCCCCCTGTGCAAAGAAGGTGTGCTGCACACGGGAACTAAAGCTGTAACACAAAGCTATAAGGGGCATCGTTATCTTTCAGAAGCCAGAGGCGCATTTTGCGACCACTGCGAAGACGGTTTTCTCGAGTACGATGAAGCAGAGGAAATTGCCTGGTTGACCTTCCGTGATCGTATAGATGCCGAGGATGCCTCTGAATTGGTACGTATACGCAAGAAACTGAAGCTGACTCAGCTAGAGGCTGCTCGATTGGCCGGTGGGGGAAAGAATGCTTTCTCCCGCTATGAACGTGGGCAAGCCAAACCGGTTGCTGCTGTATTGAATTTATTCCGCCTGCTGGATAAGCATCCTGATTTGATCAAGGAATTGACAGTGTGATCGGGGCATCCGGCACAGTCATCATAATATTGTGGGCCCATGAGTCAATATTTTTATTTCATTAGTTTGAGCTTGTTGCACATTTGACTACATTTGCAGCTGATCGGCGCTGCCCCGTTTAGGTTTATTTTCCTGTAAGAATCGAAAGGTAGAATCGAAAGGGGCCAGGGTCGAATTATTTTCAATTGCAGCCAAGCCACCTTTTTACTGTGCGGATAAATAAATCGTAGAAACCGGGGTCTGTCCCCTATTAGTGATTGTTTTCTCCATCACATAGTCATCCATGATATATCCGTTGCCGATATCAAATATCGCTTCTGCCCTTACCTGGAAGCCGACTTTGCGATAAATGGAAATTGAGACTGTATTGCGCTTGTTTACCTGAAGCATCAAGGAGCCGATATTTTTTTCTAAAGCAGCGGCTTCGACATGGCGTAGCATGACCCCCCCCAGTCCTTTGGACCTGTATGCGTGGAGAAGATAAAGAGCTAAGGTATTTGAATATCATTCCGATGTTGATAAATATCATTGAAAAAATTCACGTCACTAACGAGTTTGCTGCGCCACTGTTCATGATTTTATCCGAGCTTTTCAATAATGCGCTGGATCACGGCATACTCAAGCTTGATTCCAGTATCAAGCATGGCATAGAGGGCTTTGAC
>CAIRBC010000400.1 GCA_903876685.1 uncultured Nitrosomonadales bacterium
ATACTCGATTTCAGGAAATATAATCTGTTCCTTGATGCCCATATTATAGTTTCCACGACCATCGAAGGATTTTCCCGATATACCGCGAAAATCGCGAATCCGTGGTATTGCGACAGAAATCAGCCGATCCAGAAATTCATACATACGCTGTTTGCGCAGTGTTACCTTACAACCTACCGGATAGTTTTCGCGTATCTTGAAGACGGCGATCGACTTCTTGGAAAGAGTAACCACCGGTTTCTGACCTGCAATTTTCTGCATATCACCAACCGCAAACTCCATTACCTTCTTGTCCGCAACCGCTTCACCAACACCCATGTTCAGCGTTATCTTTTCGATTCTCGGTACTTCCATCACCGTCTTGTAGCCAAACTGCTGCATCAAGTCTTTAGTGATTTTGTCCTTGTATAATTCGTACAAACGAGCCATTCCATTACCCCTTATGCGTCAATCATTTCACCGCTGGATTTGAACACACGTACTTTGCGTCCATCTTCCAGCGTTTTAATCCCGACACGATCGCCTTTTTGGGCAGCCATGTTATAGACCGCCACATTCGAAATATGAATTGGCTGCTCTTTTTCAATGATTCCACCCGACAAACCCTTGACCGGATTTGGCTTCTGGTGTTTTTTAACTTTATTGATCCCTGCTACCAACAGATGATCTCCAAGAACTTCCAGCACATTGCCGCGATTGCCCTTGTCTTTACCTGCTATCACGATAACGTCATCGTTTTTCTTGATTTTGCGCATGATTTTCCTCGATTCGATCTTCAGGCTTACAACACTTCAGGTGCAAGCGAAACGATCTTCATGAATTTTTCGGTGCGCAATTCGCGTGTCACCGGCCCAAAAATACGCGTACCGATAGGTTCCAGTTTCGCATTCAGCAAAACTGCCGCATTTCCGTCAAACTTGACTAACGAACCATCTGAACGGCGCACACCCTTGGCAGTCCTGACTACCACGGCATTATAAACTTCACCTTTTTTTACACGACCACGCGGCGCTGCATCACGGATACTCACCTTGATGACATCACCCACGGACGCATAACGGCGTCTGGAACCACCCAATACTTTAATGCACATAACTGATCGCGCACCGGTATTGTCAGCCACATCTAGTACTGACTGCATTTGTATCATAATTTAATCTCCAACTTTTTCTGCTTACGGCAGCCAGTTTTGGAACCCGTTCGGGTTAGGACGCCGTAAGCGGCTAATTAATCTGCCTCATCCAGTCTTTACAGATAGGGAAGTGTCGATTGCCGTCTGCAACGAAGTCCAGCATTATAGTCAGTTTAATAAAAGATGCAAGCGATTCTGTGATTAAATCTCAATCATCATGCTGACCATTCGCTTAATGTTCAAGACCAAGACTGTGATGAAGGGTAAATATTCGGTTAACCCATAAACGCCCACGACCAGAAATATCATCAGAGCCAGCCTGGTAGTGGGGCATCAACATATTTTTGCGACCGAAATTTCCACCCCGCCCTTCGGGCAGCCCTCCAGCGAAGAGGAATTGGCGATCCAAAATATTTTCCTGTTGTTAAGGCTTGGAATTTTATTGCTCTCCCTTGGAGGTGTGTCCGTCAGGGCAGGGTGGTTCTTCAAACCATCTATGTACTCACGGGCATCAATAAGCGTAGCGCATTGACTGATACCCTATTGCTTGAGAAACTAACTTTTTTCACTTAACTCAGATTTCATCGTCTAATTTTTAGGGCTTTTAGCCCATTTTTACAGTTGAGTGCAGTACACTTACGCCCGCATCCAAAGGCACTGCCTGGAAGCAATTCCATAAAAAATGAGTGAGGAGAATGAACATGCAGCAAACCAAGTTTCTGCTGGACGAGTCGGAAATTCCGACACATTGGTATAACGTCGTGGCAGATATGCCTAACCACCCAACGCCGCCACTGGGTCCTAACGGCCAACCCATCGGACCGGAAGCATTGACACCGATTTTCCCGATGAGCCTGATCGAACAGGAGGTTTCGGCAGAACGCTGGATAGCCATACCCGACCCGGTACGCGAAGCCTTGAGCCTGTACCGCCCCTCCCCGCTAATCCGCGCACATCGACTGGAAGCCGCGCTCGGTACTCCGGCCAAAATTTATTACAAGAATGAAAGTGTCTCACCCGCCGGTTCACACAAGGTCAATACCGCGATACCGCAAGCCTATTACAATAAACTGGCGGGTATCAAGCGCCTGGCTACCGAAACCGGTGCCGGACAATGGGGGTCATCGATCGCGCTGGCTGGCCAGATGTTTGGTCTTGAAGTGCGTATTTTCATGGTTCGGGTCAGCTATGATCAAAAACCTTTCCGCCGTTCCATGATGCAAACCTGGGGGGGACAGGTATTTGCCAGTCCCAGCATGGAAACCCAGACCGGTCGCGCCATTCTGGCGAAAGACCCGGCGAATCCGGGATCGCTGGGCATAGCCATTTCCGAGGCGGTAGAAGAAGCCGCTTCGCGCGCGGATACCAATTATTCACTGGGTTCAGTACTGAACCATGTCATCCTGCACCAAACTATCATCGGTCTGGAAGCCAAGAAACAATTCGCCAAAGCTGGAGATTATCCGGATATGGTGTTTGCTCCTTGCGGCGGTGGCTCCAATTTTGGCGGGGTCGCCTTTCCCTTCTTTGCAGACAAGGCTGCCGGCAAAAATGTGCGCCTGGTGGCGGTCGAGCCTACTTCTTGCCCGACGCTGACTAAAGGAGCCTATGCCTACGACTTCGGCGATACCGCAGGCTTTACCCCGCTGATGAAAATGTACACGCTGGGTCATGACTTCATGCCGCCAGGTATACACGCCGGCGGCTTGCGCTACCACGGTGACTCGCCGCTGGTCTCGCAACTGTATCACGAGGGTTTGATCGAGGCGGTAGCCGTTCCACAATTGGCGACTTTCGAAGCGGGCGTCACCTTTGCACGCGCTGAGGGTATTATTCCAGCACCTGAATCCAACCACGCCGTCCGCGCCTGTATTGATGAGGCGTTGCGCTGCAAGGCATCGGGAGAGCAAAAGACGCTGTTTTTCAATTTATCCGGCCACGGCCATTTTGACATGGCCTCTTACGACCGATATTTCGCAGGCAAACTGGAAGATTATGATTATCCGGAGGAAGCGATACGGGCATCGCTGGCCAACCTGCCCAAGGTAGGCTGAAATCCCGGGTTGAGGCGAACCTCCCGGATTCCGGCCTGCGGCCTGCATCCGGGCTACGTTGCAATTGCTTAACTACATGGCATTTCTATCGGTCGGGTTAGGCGCATTTTTTACGACGTAACCCGACCTTTGCGCTAACGGGCATGGCAAATTGCCACCCCTGATGATGAAACCCATCATGCCCGTTTCCCTCTCCCCATCCCTCTCCCACAAGCGGGCGAGGGAGAAGACGATCGCTGCGCGAGTTTCACGTTAAAGTTCCTTTAATTTCTGTTGCACAAAGGACTGCAATTCCATACTAAGCTGCTTGCTCTCCAGCGCGCGCTGGTATGCCTCACGCGCATCATCCGTGCGCTGTGCCGCCTGCAACGAAATTGCACTGCCCATCAACCAGATTCCGTTCTCCGGAGCGAGCTTGAGCGCAGCCTGAAAATGCATTATTGCCTGCTTGTGCCGGTTCTGGCGTTGCAACAGCGCGGCATAAAAAGCCTGGTAGCCCGCCAGAGAATCTGCATAAGCCAGAGACTTTTCCAGGGTAGCCGCTGCCTCGGTCAGCGCACCATGCTCGATCAGCAAGCGTGCCAACTGCATCGCAAACCCGGTTTGCTCCGGATTCGCTCTCAGTCCTTCCTGCAGCACGCGCTCTGCTTCCACGCCACGATGGGCTTCAAGCAGCAACGCCACCAAAGCCTGTCGCGCCGCTTTATGGTGCTCGTCCTGCCGCAACACCCCTTCAAATCCGGCTATTGCGTCATTGCTGCGCCCCTGCTGCATCAATCCGGTCGCGCGGCGAAAATCCGCCTCTACCAGTTGCGTCGTGCTGATATGCTTCAACTCAGGGATGCCACTGGCAGCTTTCACTTCTGGCTGCGCTACCGATGGCACTAGTTGCGCCTGTAGTTGCGGCTCGGGCGGTTGCGACAGCGGTTTGTGAGGCACCGGTCTAGTCTGCGAAGGTTTCTCTAGCACACTCAATTTATTGACTGGCTTGATTAAAGCCGGCTTTGCGGTTTCCGGCTTTGCGATTTCCGGCTTTGCGGCTTCCGGCTTTGCGGCTTGCTGTTTCACGATTTCCTGTTTCACGGCCTCTGGCATCGCGACAATAGCTGAGGCTGCAACAGGCAGGCCTTCACTATGGCCGATCACCCCTTCGGCCACCAGCTTGGGTCTGAAAAGCTGCCTCCATTGCAACGTTGAAATTCCATTTGCCAAGAGTAAAGCCGCCGCCAGCAACACCACCAACCCCAGCATCGACATCAACCGCCTGCGCTGAGGAACCGCGCGTACCAACGCCTGATCCTGCCGGATACCGCGCTGTTCAAGCTGGTTGAGCACCTGATTGATGACGTTCATCGCAATGCCAACCAGACAATCACCAGCGCCACACACAGCAGCGCTATTGCTATCAGGGGGTAAAAATCACGACGCGATTCAGGGGTGTCTGCGGCTGCAATGCGTATATGCTTCACGGAAACCTGTTGTCTGCCTTCGCCGAACGCCAGCATCAGTGCCTTGTGCGCGACGATATTAATCAATCTCGGTGTGCCGCCGGAAATCCGGTGTAACTTGCCGACCGCTCCCTTGCTAAACAATGTTTCACCCGGGTATTTTGCCACCGCCAGGCGATGACGCAAATAACGATCCAGTTCATCACGCTGCAAACCCTGCAGCTCATACTGAAAACTGATGCGCTGACGCAACTGCCGTATCGAATGTTGCTGCAAGCGCTGATTCAATTCAGGTTGACCAAACAAAACCACCTGCAACAACTTGCGTTTTTCGGTTTCCAGATTGGTCAGCAAGCGCAATACTTCCAGGCTTTCCAGTGGCATCGCCTGAGCCTCGTCCAGGCAAACCAGCGCTCGCTGACCATTACGCGCACAATCCAGCAAGGCCAGGGTCAACCCTTTGAGTAACAGGTGCTGGTCTGCATATTTTTCCAATGGCACACGAAATTCTTCCGCCAGCGCCTGCAACAGG
>CAIRBC010000401.1 GCA_903876685.1 uncultured Nitrosomonadales bacterium
AATGAAGCGGGTGTAATTGGCGGTTCAGACAAGGTTTCTGGCTATAACGGTCAGTACGGCGCAGCGGGTGGACAGGGTTCGTCAAATCAGAATGGCGTGCAGATTCAAGGAAGTACCGATATCAAGGCTAGTCAGCAGGGTGCAAAGGCTGAAGCCAAAGGTAAGGACAATATCGCAGCAAATACTGCTGGCGCGATCAAGGGCGGAACACAAATTCAGGGCAACACCAAAATTAATGCCAGCCAGAAAAATGCTTCTGCCAAGGCTGAAGGCAAAAACAACAAGGCTGCCAACGAAGCGGGTGTAATCGGCGGAAACTAAGTTTTATAAGCTTCACCTCAAAGCCGCCTTCGGGCGGTTTTTTTACGACCCTATTGCAGCAACGCGGACAAATAGGGTGACTGTCTGAGCAGATTCTGTATTACCGCCGAGGCACCATTTTCGACATCGTCAAGTTGCATCGGCAACCTGAGCAATTTTTGCGACAGCCTCAGATAAGCATTCATCAAAGATGCAGCCGGGAAGTTTTTTGCAGCCGGGTGATGCGGGTGCGGCCTGAGATTTGGGGGTATCAGACCTACAAACTCCAGACGAACCGATAGATTTCGTCTGGCGACCTTGGCCATGTTTTCAAATACCGTGAGCGCGGCTTCTTCGTTGTCGGCCCGGTTTATGGCAATCCCGAATTGTTGATGCGTCTCATACTGAGCCAGGCGCTTGATCAAGGCATAACTCTCGGTTATGCCACTGGGAGTCGCCTCAACTACCACTAGCAGTGCTGCACCACTCGCCAGACTGGGCGAAATCACCGCATGTGCTTCGACCTGGCCCATGACGGGCATCAAGGCATCGACTAGCAGTACCTCCGCAGAACTACTCGCCTCTGCTAGCGCATATTGCAAGCGCTGCTGACCGGCACGATTCAGCTTTGCCAGGGCATGCATTGCTCGTGCCGTCGGCAATACGCTGAACCCCATGGCAGTCTGTACCGCCTGAGAAACTAAACACTTCCCCTGCGCGACATCCAGCAGGTCATGTCTGGCAGACAAGCCCATGCAATCCAGTAAATTATTCGGACCATGATTTTCATCCAGCACCAGTACCCCTTTACCGGAATGTGCAAGGGCAGCCGCAAGATTAATGGTTGCACTAGTGCGCCCAACCCGAGCCTTGCCAGCCACCACGGTGATCACCTGCGTCTGGTTAAGCACCAATAAGCGCCTCAGGCCTTCGGCCTGATCTACTCCGTTTTCACAGCGCATAGGAACTCTCCCTGGCTGGCGCATCCGCCATCAATAGCGGGAAATCGAGTTCATGCAAGGTAAAGGCGGACTTGCCTTCCACCGGTTTGAAAGCGCGATGCAACATGTAGTCGACATTCACCGGGTGCAGATCTTCAGGTACACGCTGACCATTAGCCATATAGTGCATTTTGAGACGATGGCGCACCGCAACATCCAGCACCGAACCTAAATTGACTGCCTCGTCCAGTTTGGTAGGGATGCAGCCAATCACCTTGTTACTGCGGTACATGCGTACCACATCTTCCAGCGTATCGCCACCGCTAGTGGCATTCAACAGTAACAGACACTCAACGCCGGTCGCGTTAAACATTTCGTTCTGATCAACTACGCGCTCATCGCGCTGCCCCATCCCCACCGTATCAATCAACACTAGATGCTTGTGTCGCAGGGCGGAAAGTGTCAGACGCAAATCATCGGTATCTTTCACCGCTTGTACCGAGACACCGAGTATTTTTCCGTAAATCTTGAGCTGCTCGTAAGCCGCAACCCGATAACTGTCTGTTGTCAGCAACGCTACCTTGCCAGCGCCATAACGTACTACGGCGCGCGCTGCCAGTTTTGCGGTGGTAGTGGTTTTGCCTACGCCGGTAGGGCCTATCAGCGCGTATACCCCGCCCCTCGTGATAATGTCCTCTTCCTTGCTGGCTACCAGCAAATTCCGTTTAAAAACCTGCTTTATCCATGACTCGCCCTGTGTATTACCCGCAGGCATATTGTCCAGCATCTGGTGCGCCAGCAAGGTGCTGAAGCCAGCATTCAGCATTTTACGCAACAGTGCAGCACGCTGCGGGTCGCGCAATTGCACGTTATTCCAGTACAACGCCGCAAACTGCTGCTGCAGCATCGCACTCATCGATTTGATTTCCGAGAGTATCGATTCTTGCCCGGACAAGTCTGCAGCAGCCGGTTGCGAAATCGGGGTATAAGTTGGTTGAGCACTTCTGAGCGGCTCTTCCCGAGGTGCCATGCGTACCTGCTCTTCAGGTAAATAATCCGGTTTGGTCAATTTTCCGGTAATTCTGGAACCTTGAGTCAAGGACGGCTGCAACGCCGGTTGCTGTAAAGGGGGTTGCTGCAAAGGGGGTTGCTGCAAAGGTGGCTGCTGAAAAGGTGGCTGCTGAAAAGGTGGTTGCTGTAAATGCTGAAAAGCGGGTTGCTGTGGTTCTACAGGATCAAATTGTAGCGGTTTTCTGGGTTTGGCAGTCACCTGGGGTTTAACCGTTTGCACGGGAAGTGCTTCCTGAACAGATTTTGTCCATTCATCTGCCGAAATCTCCGGGAATTCTGTGGGTTGCGTGACTGCGCCCTCCGTCAGGCTGTCAAAATCGCTATTGGCGATCGCGACGATTTCCACGCCGCGTTCGGTCTGCTTGTTTGACAATATCATCGCGTCCGGACCCAGAGCCTCACGAATTTCCTTCATGGCCTGGCGTGACGTAGGGGCGGTGAATTTTCGAATGCTCATGCTCTACCACCCACCATTGCCGTTACCCGGATAGTCTTGAAGTCGGGCACCTCATCATGCGAAATTACCCGGATATTGGGTACCGCACGCTTCAGGAATCGTGCCAGCAAATCGCGTAACTGTGCCGGAACCAGCATCACCGTTGGCAAACCCAGTTGTTCCTGTGTCTCAGCCGCTGCACGCGTTCCCCGGAGCACGGTGTCTGCCAGTCCGGGTTCTATGCCGATGCCATTCTGGCTGGATTGCATCGCCTGCATCAGGATATATTCCAGTTCCTTTTCCATACCGATCACCTGCAGTTCCTGAGTGGAAGGGTAAAATTGCTGAACAATCGCAGGTCCCAGTGCGACGCGTACCAGCGTGGTAAGCTGAAAGGGATCCTGGGTACGCTGCGCGTTTTCGGCGAGCGTTTCCACGATGGTGCGCATATCGCGGATATGCATCCCTTCATCCAGAAGATTTTGCAGCACTTTTTGTACCACGCCCAAAGGCAGCATTTTGGGCACCAGATCCTCGACCAGCTTGGGAGAAACTTTGGCGATATGATCCAATAATTGTTGCACCTCCTGCCTGCCCAGCAATTCTGCGGCGCGTGTGCTGAGCAGGTGGTTGAGATGCGTTGCCACCACTGTGCCTGGATCAACCACGGTATAACCCAAAAATTGCGCCTGATCGCGTAAAGCGCTGTCGATCCATACTGCTGGCAGCCCAAAGGCAGGATCTTGGGTTTTCATGCCAGCCAGTTCTCCCGATACACTGCCGGGATTGATCGCCAGCAACAGATTGGGATAGGCTTCGCCACTACCGACATCCACTCCCTTGAGGGTGATGCGATAGCCGTTCGGACGTAAATCCAGATTGTCGCGTATATGGACAGCGGGTGGCAAAAATCCTATATCCTGGGTGAATTTTTTGCGTATTCCCTTGATACGCCTCAGCAAGTCACCATCCTGTGCCTGGTCTACCAAAGAAATAAGCCGATAACCCACCTCCAGACCTAGCACGTCAACCTGTTCTACATCGTCCCATTTCGCCTCGGTGGATTCTGACATGACCGGTGATTCTGCTGCGGTGGCTTGCTCCTGCGCTTCCGCTTTGACCAGTTTTTGAGATAAATAATAGGCAAGCCATCCCATCGTTCCCGCCAGCATTAAAAAGGCAAAATGTGGCATACCCGGGATCAGCCCCATTGCGCCGACGATGGTCGCGGTCAGCATGATGACCTGCGGTTGCTTGAACAATTGTGCGATCAACTGCTGACCGATATTTTGATCGCTTGAAACGCGGCTCACCACCAGACCGGCAGCGGTCGAAATCACCAGTGCCGGAATTTGTGCCACCAGGCCATCGCCGATGGTCAACAGGGTATAGTTTTTGGCAGCCGTCGCGATGTCGAGATTATGTTGCAATACGCCGACGATCAAACCGCCCACTATATTGATCATCAGGATGATGATCCCGGCCACCGCGTCGCCGCGCACAAATTTGCTGGCACCATCCATCGCCCCATAGAAGTCGGCTTCTTGCGCTACTTCGGCACGTCGCTTGCGTGCCACATCTTCACCGATCAGTCCTGCATTTAAATCGGCATCAATCGCCATTTGTTTACCTGGCATGGCATCCAGCGTAAATCTGGCGCCTACTTCGGCGATACGCCCGGCGCCCTTGGTAATTACCACAAAGTTGATAATCACCAGAATCGCGAACACCACGATGCCGACGGCATAGTTTCCGCCTACCAGAAAATGCCCAAAAGACTCGATCACCTTGCCTGCTGCATCGGGACCGGTATGACCTTCCAGCAGTACCACCCGTGTGGATGCTACATTCAGTGAAAGACGCAGCAAGGTGGTGATCAGCAGTACCGTCGGAAATATCGCGAAATCCAGTGCCTTGTTGGTGTTCATGCTGACCAGCAATACCATGATGGAAACGGCGATATTGAAAGTGAACAGAATATCCAGCAGCAGCGGCGGTAAAGGCAGCACCATCATCGCCAGGATCATTACGATCAGTGTCGGACCTGCCATGCCGATCAATCCGGCGCGTCTGATAAAATCTTGCAGTAAAAGTAAAATATTCATAATTTCAATAGTTGCAGATGGCATCACTCAAAATACTGTCCTCTGTCCTCTGTCCTCTGTCTGCTGATGTCATGCAGCCACCTCCAGTTCGGCCGGTACAGGTAAATGAACAGGCTTTCTGGGTGGCAGTCCACCTAGTTTCTGGTATTGGTTTAATTGGTAAACATAGGCGAGAATTTCGGCCACGGCGGTGTACAGACCTTCAGGAATGGCAGCGTCGAGGTTAGTATGTTTGTATAGCGCGCGCGCCAGCGGCGGCGCTTCCAGTATAGGGACATGATTTTCTTCGGCGATTTCGCGAATACGCTGCGCCAGCAGGTGAGACCCTTTGGCGACTACCACCGGCGCACGCATGCCTTGCTCACCGTATTTTAGTGCTACCGCATAGTGCGTCGGGTTGGTGACTACCACATCGGCAGTCGGAATGGCCGCCATCATGCGCCGGCGGGAAGCTTCGCGCTGCAGGCTACGAATGCGGCCTTTGACCATTGGATCACCTTCGGTTTCCTTGGCTTCCTGGCGCACTTCTTCCTTGCTCATCATTAGTTTCTTATTGTGATCCCAAAGCTGAAAGGGGACATCGATGGCAACGATCAGCAACATTGCAGCGACGATCATCATGAAACACTCGCCGAGCAGGTGTCCCATTTCCGGAATGGAAGCGGCGACAGACTGCATGCCCAACAATATCATTGCATCCTTGTTATGCCAGATTACCCAGGCGCCTGCCCCGCCCACCAGCAGAGATTTGGCGATTGCTTTGACCAGTTCCACTAGCGAAGAGCCCGAGAACATTCGGGCGATCCCGGAAATCGGGTTTAATTTGGAGAATTTTGGCTGTATTGCTTCTATGCTGAACAACCAGCCATTGAGTAGTAACGGAGAAAATGCAGCGGCAATAATGGTCGCAAGTATATAAGGGCCAAAGCTAAGGAGTGCTTCCAGCGTAATATCATACATGCGTGGAATCATGAGTTCGGTATGGAAAGCCATATCCCGATCCAGTGTCAGACCCTCACGCAGCAATTTCACCATGTGCTGTGTCAGCGATTGCCCCATGAAATACAGCACCCCCCCGCCTACCAGCAAGATGATAAACGTGGAAAGCTCACGCGAACGCGCAACCTCTCCTCTTTCCCTCGCTTCATCGAGTCGTCGCTGCGAGGGCTGTTCTGTTTTTTCTAGATCGCTGTCTTGTGCCATATTCAAATTCCACCGGTTATCCCATTATGCGCAAGTCAGACTCTTTTTGATCCGGTGAATAACGATAGCAATCTCTGTCTATTCAGTAACATTCATCAGACTCTTACAGCTGTTTCGCAATAGTGCCCGTAGTAGAAATGCAGGTTATGCAGGTTTTTGCAGTCAACATGAAATAATAAGATTACAGATTTAATAATCATTATTATATTACAATACATACAGTTAAGATTTATTAAAATCTTTTTCCCTGAATGGACAAAGATGTCGAATTAGCGGGTATTTAATGGAGTTCATCCTGAAAAAGTTCAAACGGCGGTTGCTAGCCCCAATCTTGTGGGTGTTGGCCTTTATTTTTATCATCGAAGAGGCGATCTGGGATTGGACTGCCAGGCTGATGGCCAGACTAGGCGCGGTGCAATTTATACAGGCCATCGAGAAACGCATTGCAGGCTTGCGGCCACGCTATGCTTTTGTTGCCTTCATGCTGCCCAGCGCGGTGTTGATTCCAGCCAAGCTTTTTGGCCTGCATGCCATTGCCAGCGGACACTGGTTGCTCGGCAGCGTAATTTTTATACTGGCCAAATTCTGCGGTCTAGCGTTGTTCTCAAGGATTTTCAACCTCACCCGAGCTTCGTTAATGCAGTTATTGTGGTTCTCGCGTTTTTATGGCTGGATCATGGTTTATCGAAATCGTATTCATGACTATCTCGATCGCTGGCAAGCTTACCAGGCCATCAAGCGGCGCGTTACGGCAGCGGTGAATGCGTTAAAGTCGGTGCTAGCTTCGTGGTTCAGCCTTAAATAACGCGCATTTTCAATTTTGGTGCCTGACATCACTCTGACTATTCAGTTAGAATATACAACTTGTATACTGAAATTTAAACGAGGTTTACGCCATGTACCAGATTGCACCCAGTATTCTCTCTGCTAATTTTGCCAAGCTGGGCGAAGAAGTCGATTTGGTGCTGGCTTCCGGAGCAGATATTGTCCACTTCGACGTGATGGATAACCATTATGTACCCAACCTGACCATAGGTCCGCTAGTATGCGAGGCCTTGCGCAAACATGGCGTGACGGCTCCGATCGATGTGCATCTGATGGTCAAGCCAGTGGATCGTATCATTCCCGATTTTGCGAAGGCTGGCGCGACTTATATTACCTTTCATCCCGAAAGCTCGGAACATATAGACCGTACCCTGGGGTTGATCAAAGAACAGGGTTGCAAGGCAGGCTTGGTATTCAATCCGGCGACACCGCTGGAGGTGCTTGAATACACCCTTGAGAAAATTGACATGGTATTACTGATGTCTGTGAATCCCGGCTTTGGCGGGCAGAAGTTTATTCCTTATGTGCTGCAAAAAGCACGCCAGGCGCGCAAGCTGATTGATGCGTCAGGGCGCGATATCCGTCTGGAAATCGACGGCGGAGATCGGAAGAGCGTCGTGTAGGAAAGAGTGTGTCAGTACGTGT
>CAIRBC010000402.1 GCA_903876685.1 uncultured Nitrosomonadales bacterium
AGACAGAGGACAGAAGACAGAAGACAGAAGACAGAAGACAGAAGACAGAAGACAGAAGACAGAAGACAGAAGACAGAAGACAGAAGACAGAAGACAGAAGACAGAAGACAGAAGACAGAGGACAGAGGACAGAAGACAGAGGACAGAAGACAGAAGACAGAGGACTGAAGACAGAGGACAGAGGACAGAGGGTAGAAGTCAGTGGAAATTGGCAGCACATCAGGCGGCTTTTTGTATTTTTTTAAAAAATGTCGCGTAATGGCAACAAAACTTATCTACTCAGACTTCAAATCCCTGATTATTGTTATATACTTATACACCGCCTTTTGTGAAGAGCAAGGAATGGCAGACCGGGAAATCGATCAGCAGTTAGTGGAGCGCGTTCAGCGTGGAGATAAACACGCCTTCGATTTGTTGGTATCCAAGTACCAGCGTAAGCTCGGTCGGCTTATTTCCCGTTTTGTGAGAGATCCTGCAGAGGCCGAAGACGTCACTCAGGACGCGTTTATCAAGGCGTATCGTGCCTTGTCCGCGTTTCGGGGAGAGAGTGCGTTTTATACCTGGCTATACCGTATCGGTATCAATACCGCCAAAAATCACCTGTTGGCCAACAAGCGGAGAGCACCTACCAGTACCCCTTTTGATGCGGAAGAAATGGAGTCCTTCGAAGAGGGTAGCTTGTTGCATGAAGTAAATACGCCTGAAAATGAACTCATGAGCAAACAGGTTGTCGAAGTGGTTCGAAATTCTTTGCAGCAACTTCCTGAAGATTTGCGTAGTGCGCTGACCTTGCGCGAAATTGAAGGACTCAGTTATGAGGAAATTGCCAGTGTGATGGATTGTCCCATCGGTACGGTGCGGTCGAGAATATTCAGGGCACGCGAAGCGGTGGCAGAGAATTTGCGCCCGTTATTACAAACCAGTGAAGGCCATAGGTGGTAAAGATGAAACAGGAAATTTCCGCATTAATGGATGGCGAGTTGTTTGAGGATGAGGCTGAAGTGTTGTTGAGCCGCGTCAAACAGGATCCTTGCCTGAGCAAGGATTGGGCTTGCTATCATTTGATCGGAGATGTGTTGCGTCAACCAGAACATATACATCGGGATTTGAGCACAGTGGTTCAGGAACGTTTGCGTGATGAGCCAGTCGTGCTGGCGCCGCGTGCGGCGAAGCAGCAGTTGCGTGCCTTTGCTTTTTCGGCAGCGGCCTCGCTGGCGGCCATCGGGGTGGTGGTGTGGATGTCGTTGCAGCTTAACGCAGAACCGGTGCCGCAGATAGCTATGCAGCAGCCTGCTTTGGGTTCGGGCAGCATGCAAGTTCAACCCAAGTCCAACGCGTATTTGATGGCACATCAAGAGTTTTCGCCGAGTATGGAAGCCAATGCTGGAGCTTCTTATGTACGCACGGTCAGAGCAGAAGAAAAATAATTTTTGAAAGGGATTGCGATGAAACTATGCGTTACCCTTGTTATTTTGCTGCTGTCTGGCGGCACTGCATTGGCTGAGGGTTTGAGTAATGACTGGTTGAAAATTGTCTCTCTTGCGGCACATCAGGTCGAATACAGCGGCGTGTTTGTTTATTTGTCTGACAATGAGCTCGAAACGTCCAGTATTACGCATATCGTCCAAGCCGATAGCGAATATGAAAAAGTGTCTACTCTTGATGGTTCAAAGCGTGAAATCATTCGACATCATGGACAAACCTGGAATTATCTTGACAATCGGATGGTTCAGATGGATCGGCAGCAGGAACACGGCAAATTTCCCTCGTTGCTGGCCGAGCAGTTGTCTGCCTCAAGAGCAAACTATCTCGCCATAAAGTCGGGAATTGAGCGCGTAGCGGGTTATAACGCGCAGGTTATCTTGTTTAATCCGATGGATAATTATCGTTATGCGCATAAAATCTGGGTACATATTGATTCCGGCCTGATCTTGAAAGTTGCGGTGTTGGGCGACAAAAATCAACCCATTGAACAATATGTCTTCACTCACTTACAAATCGGCGGAACTATAGATCGTTCCTGGGTAGTCGCCAAGGAGGCGGCACAGCATGGATTACTCGAGTCGCCGGAAGCGGCCGGTGTTGATATCAATAGCGGCTGGGTGGTCGATGCGATGCCTAGAGGCTTCAAGAAAATCAAGGAAATTCAGCGACCGATGCCAGGCAAACACACCCGTGTGACGCAAATTGTCTATTCCGATGGCTTGAGTGGAATTTCCATCTTCGTCGAACCTGCCGACGGCGACGAAAACGACAAGGATGGCTTGACCATTCGCGGTGCCTTGAATCTGCATCACAAGGTTATCCGTAAGCAACTGATTACTGCGGTCGGAGAGGTTCCGTCGCGCACCGTGCTGCAGGTACTGGATTCGGTTCGATACAATGGCAAGTGATTGTCTGTCGTGATCTTGAATTTTTCAAATGTATGCCCAATTGCAGAGTCCTGTTGCAAATATTGGTTTTTTTAATATAGAGAGGAATTTATGCTAAGAAAATTGTTGGGCTATACGGTGCTGCTGCTTGGTATTTCGCTGGGCGGCGGGTTACACGCCAGAGAATTGCCGGATTTTACGGATTTGGTAGAAAAGCAAGGATCTGCGGTAGTTAATATCAGCACTACACAAATTGTTCATAACCAAAGTGGCTTTCCGAATTTACCGGAAGGTGATCCCTTCTCCGACTTTTTCCGACGTTTTGCACCGCAAATGCCGCGCGATCATGAATCTCAGTCACTAGGTTCAGGTTTTATTATCAGCGCCGATGGTTATATCATGACTAATGCACATGTGGTGGATAAAGCTGAAAAAATTACCGTGCGTCTGACTGACAAGCGTGAATTCATAGCAAAGGTTATCGGCGCGGACAAACGCACCGATGTCGCATTGCTGAAAATTGAGGCAACCGAGTTGCCCAAAGTGACGGTCGGCGATCCAAACAAGCTGAAAGTAGGTGAGTGGGTGGTTGCTATCGGTTCGCCATTTGGTTTCGATAGCAGTGTGACTCAGGGTATCGTTAGCGCCAAGGGGCGTTCCTTGCAACAGGATAATTTTGTGCCGTTCATTCAGACCGACGTCGCGATTAATCCGGGCAATTCGGGTGGGCCGCTGTTTAACATGGACGGCGAAGTGGTCGGCATCAATTCGCAAATTTACACCCGTTCGGGCGGTTCGATGGGCTTGTCTTTTGCGATACCGATCGATGTCGCGACTCAGGTTACCGAGCAATTGCGCAGCAGCGGCAAAGTCACGCGCGGTCGTATCGGGGTGACTATACAGGAGTTGACGCGCGAACTGGCCGATTCTTTTGGCTTGAAAAAGCCGCAAGGTGCGCTGATCAGCAGCGTCGAGAAAAATGGACCGGCTGACAAGGCGGGCATCGAGGTCAGTGATGTGATTGTTACCTTTGACGGTAAACCGGTTAACGCTTCACACGATTTGCCTCGGCTGGTGGCCGCTGTCAAACCGGGCAAAAAAGTGTCGGTCGAACTTTGGCGCAAGGGCGAGTCCAAACATATTTCAGTAGAGGTCGCAGAAATAGCCGAAGACGGCAAGCTGTCGCGTGGCATTGAAAAGTCGGCGGATGATGTGGCGGAGATGGTCACCCGCTTGGGTATTTCAGTCAGCGAACTGAGCAAGGAGCAATTGAAGGAATTGCAAATTAGCGGAGGGTTGCTGGTCGAAGAAGTCAAGGGGCAAGCCGCGCGTTCGGCGGGATTGCAGCGTGGCGATGTGTTGCTGTCCATTGGCACCATTTCGATCCGATCCATGAAACAGTTTAACGATATAATCAAGCAGGTGGCTCGCGGGCGCAATATCGCTTTACTGGTGCGACGCGGCGAATCACCCATGTATGTGGCGATTAAACTCGACGAAAAATAATTGCTTCTGACTGGGGTTAGGCATGATTCTTCGGCCTGACCCTGCTTCGACAGCAGTTGGCTAAATCCGCTTTGACCGGGAATAATTCAGGAAATTTGCAATAACGGGGAATTATGCGCCCTGGAGGGTGATGGTGAAAAAATGGTTCCTCTGGCTGCTGTTCGGCATGACAACTGCACTGGCAAATCCGGGGCAGTTGGTCGAAGTTCAGGTGCAGATCGACGGTGAAGTGGTTCGGGTTGATCTTAATATGCTGGTTCCGGCGACGCAGTCGCAGGTATGGAGTGTACTGACCGACTATGAACATATGGCCGGCTTTGTCTCCAACCTGAAACAGAGCAAAGTGCTCAATGTTTCCGGAAATACCCTTAAAATTTTCCAGAGCGGTCAGGCAAGTTATGGTGCGCTAAATTTTTCTTTTGAATCTACCCGCGAAGTACAGTTGACTCCCTATGAGAAAATCCATTCGCGGTTGCTTAGCGGCAATATGCGTCGTTTTGAAGGGCGTACCGAACTGTATCAGGAAGGATCGCAAACTCGGGTTGTATACCATTCCGAGAGTATCCCGGGTGTATGGATTCCGCCGGTCATCGGCAAGATTTTCATCGAACATGAAAGCCGCGAGCAATTCCAGGAATTGCGCGATGAAATAATCAGAAGACTCCCAACTCCTCCGGCACAACCTTGATAGTTTCATTTTTGATTTATTGATCGACAGCTTACATTGTGCTCGTTTATCATGGAATGAAATATGCTTCAGGCTTGCTTTGAAAACTCAGGATAGTAGCCGCAAGTTGCGCTTGAGCACCAATTTTGCCCAAGTGCGCCTTGTGAAACCATGTAACAACAATAATTAAACAAACAATTTCAAGACCGGGCTTTCAGGATAATTGAATATGCGCATAGCAACCGGAATCAGTTTTAATTCTAGTCTTAAAATGGCAGGGTTGTTGAGTTTCACGTTCCTGCTGATCGCTTACGGTCTCGAATTCAATAAAGCCCAGATTGTTTATCCATTGTGGGTGCTTGCATGCTTGCTGCTGCTCATCATCAACCAGAGCAATATCCAAAAAGACCGGCTGGTTCGCAAGCGTCTGTTGCTGTTGCAGAGCGGCGTTGAGGCGATAGCCGGAGGAAATCTGTCTCACAGACTAGCGGGGCCAGAGTGGGATGAATTTGCCGGGTTGGTTTGTGCGATTAATCAGATGGCGGATAAATTCAGCGACAGCAGCAGACAGAGCGAAATGCTGGACGGCAAGCAGATGAAACTGGACGAAACCATTCCCTTAAGCGACAGTTGCATCGTGAATACTGTGCAGGACATTACCGAAAGCAAACCGACTGTAGTGGAACTGCAAAAGCTGTCACAGCGTCTGCTGTTGGTTACCGAGGTGGCACAGCTTGGCGTTTGGGACTGGGATATACGCGAGAATGTGATGCTGTGGGATGAGCGTATGTTCGAGTTGTACGGGATAAAAAATGATAGCAAGCTGCACAATATTGTAGTCTGGATGAACAGCTTTCATCCCGGCGACAAGGAAAGGGTGGTTGCTGAATGCCAGGACGCGCTCAGTGGACTGAAGGAATTGGTGAGTGTTTTTCGCATAGTGACTCCGGACGGCACCGTCAGGTATCTGAAGGCAAATGCCAGGGTGATTGGTGGAGATGATGGCACTGCGGTGCGAATGCTAGGCATTCATGCCGATATTACCGAGTACAAGTTGCGGGAAGCGCAGATTTTGGAGAACAACGAGCAGTTGCGCCATCATCGGGATCACCTGAAAACCCTGTTGAGTTTGCGTACCACCGAACTGGAGGAAGCCAGAAAAACGGCTGAAGTTGCCCAGACTGCCAAGAGCGCATTCCTGGCTAACATGAGCCATGAGATACGTACCCCCATGAATGGCATACTAGGCACGGTGCATCTGCTGATGCAGGATAAGGTGACACCACTGCAAGCCCGTCGGCTGGAAAATATCGACATTGCAGGCAAACACCTGTTGGCAATCATTAATGATATTCTGCTTATCTCCAATATGGAGGAAGGGATGCTAGTGCTGGAGGAAATCGATGTCAGTCCAGCCAGTATTACCGCACATGTAGTTTCCATGCTGGACGGCAGGGCAAAGGCGAAGAACCTGGCGCTGATTGTGGATCCACTGCCTGAACTGCCCAGGTTGTTGGGTGATCCCGCCAGAATCCAGCATGCGCTGCTAAATTATACCGCTAATGCCATTAAATTTACCGAAGTCGGCAGGGTTCGGCTAAGCGTTGTCGTTTGTGAACAGACGACAGACAGTGTATTGCTGCGTTTTGAAGTGGAAGATTCCGGTATTGGCATTGATCAGGAGGTCATGCAGAAGCTGTTTTTGAGTTTCGAACAGCTGGATAACTCGTTGAAACGGAACTATGGCGGCACCGGCTTGGGGTTGAATATTACCCGGCGCCTGGCGCAGATGATGGGAGGGGAAGCCGGAGCGGAGAGTACCCTACATGAGGGCAGCTTATTCTGGTTTACGGTGCGGCTTAAACAGGGTATGCCAGTTTCTGAACAGGATTCTGCCGAGCTTATACTGGCACGCGACTATTTTGCTTGCAAAATATTACTGTTGAGCGAGGCTGGCGGGTGTCAGTTTGAGCGTGAAAGTCTGGAAAATGTCGGGCAAGTTGTGGATTTATGCAGCAATGCGGTAGAGGCGCTAAAGTTAGTCACGACCAATAGCTATGAGCTGATCTTGCTGGATACGCTTGAATATCTTGAAGCCGCACGCCAGTTACGGCTTGCCGGAATCCGGATGCCTATACTGGCACTGCTCGAAGCTCCCGTTGGGGAGTATGGCTTTATGACCGGGATCAATGATTTTGTTGCCAGGCCATTCGATCCCCTGGTTTTATTTCCAGCCTTGTTAAAGTGCTTGTCCACCACTGACCCGCAATGAATACTATCGCGGTGAAGGCGCCAAAATTATCCAGCAAGCGCTGGCTGGTGGGGATCGCAGTGTTATCGGGCGTGCTATGCCTGACAGGCATGGGTGTCTATTTGCAAATACCGCCTTTGCTGACGCTATGTATGGTGCTGGTATTGCTACTGGTTACGGGAGCGTTGTTAATGCTGTGCTATCACCAGCAGCAGTTGGCGCTGGCGAAAGCCTTTGCGATACAGGAACAGAGTTACTTGGCAGCAGTGAGCCAGCGAGAGCAGCGTTTCAGGGATTATTCCGAGAGTTCTGCAGACTGGTTTTGGGAAACAGATGCGACGCATCGTTTTATTTATCTTTCCAAGAATACCGCTAGTATGCTGGGAGGGCGTTCAGTACAGTCGTTGCTCGGGCGCTCGAGAATGGAAGTCGCCGCCGAAGATGGTTTGTATCAGAGCAAGATTTGGGAGGAGCATATAGAAGTTCTCGAAAAACGACTGTCTTTCCGTAATTTTGAATACAGTTTGCTGGATGGTGCAGGCCAACGAGTCTGTCTGTCGGTTAGCGGGGTGCCGGTATTTGACGCGGCTGGCACATTTGCAGGCTATCGCGGTGTCGGTCAGATTATTACCGAAAGGCAATTAGCCAAAGAAACGCTGGCACTACAGCAGGCAAATCTCGAAACGATGTTCGAAGCGCGTACCGCTGAATTGGCTGCTGCCGAAGCGCATTTGCGGATGATCAT
>CAIRBC010000403.1 GCA_903876685.1 uncultured Nitrosomonadales bacterium
GAGCGGTTTGGCTTGGTGCGCTTACTCCAAAATGGTGCGCAAGCGCACCCTACGGCAAGGTTCATAGGGCACAATTCGGTCGGGGAATTTGCGACAGGGGTCTCTCCCGCAAGCGGGCGAGGGAGAAGACGATCGCTGCGCGAGTTTCATGTTAAACAAGACCCAAAACACGCTTCAAATGCTGGATGGAATAAGCATTCAACTAGACACAACCCAGAAGGGTGAACGTGTATTTTTTATTAGCGTTCAGCACGCACATGACAAGCTTATGGCAGCAGCGAAGGGCGAAGGCATAGAACGGGCGACACCCGCCAAATGGGTGCGGTTTTCAAAGAAATTTGGCATAACGCCGGGATGGCTTGATATAGCGATTGAACAAGGACTATATACACCAGCACAGGGAGCAGGTGCGGTAGTGCCCGCCAAGGTGAGCGCCGAAGCCGTACCAGCAACAAGACAAGGTTTAACTAAGGGCGCTGTTATCAGTGCATTCAACGGGCTGCACTTTGACCGCGTCCAGTGGAATAAGTACCTTGGCGACCCGGCAAACTGGTTAAAGGAATGCCGTTTATCGCAGGGAAGCCCGGACAAAAAAGCATCAGCAACGTGGAACCCGGTTTTAATCGCCGTCGCACTTTACGAGAAAAAAATCCCGATTAGAAAACTTGATGCTGTATTCGTTAACTTGAAAGTTTGGGCTGATGAATGGCGGGAAGAATCGGCAACTTTCCGCGACTAGATACCGCTCCATAATACCGCTCTAATACCGGACACCTACCCGCAACCCCGCATAAACTCTAAAAATCAAATACCGCTGCATGATGTGAAAAAATGCGGTAAGTGATTATTAAGCCTCGCAAATGACAAACGAGGTTTCGCAATGCAAAACGCAACCGTTAAATCATTACCCGTAACAACTGCCGCACATAACACGCCGGTATTCAGCCCACTGGAGCAAGTCACTCGCCCCACTGTACCAACTGACCAAGCTGCGCATTATCTGAACCGACAGCCTCAGACCTTGCGCGCCTGGGCATGCTTGGAGAATGGGCCGCTTAGACCTATCCGTATAAATGGCCGTCTGGCTTGGTCGGTAAGCCATCAGGAGGTGCACTTGGTCAACGTACCACCTTCAGCACTAAAGTGGTCATGAAGTGTCTGCAGGCACCCGTAAGAGATTTGGCGACACCTTCCTGTATTCGGTTCGTGGGTAGCCTCTATACTACTTACAGACGAAGCTTGATAGATAACCTTCCAACCACGTTTTGTATTATTCTATTGCCATGTGCGGAGGAATCGAATATCAAGGCGCCAAGGTGTACTTCCCTAACCAGGAAGCGCGTCTGCCTGTCCGAACTCGTGAGGGTGGCATTACCTGGGTTCCTTGGGGACATCGCAGCAAGGGTGGTCAACTGATATTTCCCAACGGTGGATGGGCGCGACTGGAGTCAGTATCTGCTGGCAAATGGAAACCGTGGCACCCTCGTCCTGTACAGATCATCTGCGACAGGTTCATGGAGAAGGACGCCCAAGGCGTTACCCACTGGTTTGACATGGAAGGGCGCATGGTCATTCAAGGATTGATCGCAGAGCGTGATCAGCAACAGCGCGTTTATGTGGTCACAGAAAGTACACCGCCAGAATATACATGGATACACGACAGGTTTCCGAGACTGGTGAAATTAGGCGTGAAAAATGCGTAGACCGATCAGCATAGATAAATAGGCGAATTATAAGATGGAATAAGGGATAACATGGGAACTACTAAAATTAATGTTGCACACTTTGCTATTGAGCTTGGCTTCCCGGTTGGGTTATTGCTTGAACATCTACGAATGGCAGGAATACCTAAGCAGCACGAATCCTCGCCTATATTTGAGCAGGACAAGACGCAGTTATTAAATCATCTACGCAGTAATATTGGAAAAGAAAGGCAGCGAAGTCAAAACCACTTTGAATTTACACCCATAAGTGATGTGGATATAGACGCCTTACTGAAACTCAGTGTAGTGCGGGGAACACCCGTAGTTGTGGCACATCGTTTAATACTCGACGCATTTTATGATGCATTTCTTGTTGACCCATCCAAAAAGATATATGACGCCCATCGAATGAATATGCTCTTGCAAGCAGTTGCTCAAGCTAATAAAGAAGGTGCAGTACCATTTGTTAATTGGTTAACTAAATTAGGCGTGGTGCACTTCAGCAAAATGAATAAGCGGATGCAAATTAACAAAAAGGAAACTGAGAAACTTGCTTTGTACTTGATTGCTGATGAACGCCAGCGTGTTGAAAAATTCCTGCAATGGGTAGAGACTTCCGTTTTGAGTAAAATGGTACACCTCGCTGAC
>CAIRBC010000404.1 GCA_903876685.1 uncultured Nitrosomonadales bacterium
ACTCTGTGCTTAATCTTTGGGATTACCCCCGCCGACCCAGAGTTCTCTATCCAGTGGCTGGCCTGCCTTGCTGGAGCGGGACTCTCACCCGCTGGAATTCACGACCTTGCCTAGCCGCACTGACCCGGTGTCTGGTGCGGTTAAAATCGATCAAGTCAATGAAGTTTGAGAAGTGGCTGTCTGGCTTGAATGATGCAATTACGCAAGCCTGACCCCGTGTCTTTGAATGATGCAATTACGCAAGCCTGACCCCGTGTCATGTCCACGCAAGCCTGACCCCGTGTCATGTCCACGTGTCTCTGTGACCCCGTGTCTGCGTGTCTTCGCATGACTATTGAAAACCAGCTTCAGCAAGACCTGCTTGCCAAGTTCACCGAGCTCAACTACAGCTACCGTCCCGATATTCTTGACCGCGCGGTGCTGAAGCAAAATTTCCGTGACAAGCAGGTCGGGTTAGCGATAGCGTAACCCGACATTTTGATGTTATCGATGTTGGGTTTCGCTACGTTAACCCACCCTACCTGCGATTGCTCCAAAGCTCCAAGCAGGTCAAGGGACTAATTTGCCCCGTTGCGTTTGCAGTTGTCCCAGCATCGTGCCAAATTCTTCCATGCGTTTGCGCTCCTGCGTTACCACAGCTGCCGGAGCACGATCTACAAAGCTGCTATTGGAAAGTTTGGACTGAGCCTTGCTGATTTCGCCCTGCAGGCGTGCAATTTCCTTGTCCAAACGTGCAGTTTCGGCTGCGATATCAATTTGCACTTCCAGCATCAGCTTGTAGTCACCGACGATGGCGATAGCCGCATCATTTTCGGGTAAATCAGCAACAATCTGCACCCCGCTGAGTTTTGCCAAGGCGCTCAGGTAAGGAACCAATGCACTCAAATTGCTGCCATCTCCCTCGCTGGCAATGATCAACGGTACACGCAGTGCAGGTGACAGGTTCATTTCGCCACGCAGGCTGCGGCAGGCGGTTACGATAGATTTTAGCGTTGCCACCGAAGCCTCTGCATCCCCATCACAGCGTGTCAAATCCGCACGTGGATAGGCTTGCAGCATCAGCGAATCGCCCGGCGTGTATCTGCCGGCGACCGGAGCCACTTTCTGCCAGAGTTCTTCGGTAATGAACGGAATTAGCGGGTGTGCCAGTCGCAGCATGGTTTCCAGTATGTAGACTAATGTCTGTCGGGTTCCACGATGTCTTGCAGCAGCCACCGAACTCTCTTCGGTCTTTTGCAACTGAACCTTCGCCAATTCCACATACCAGTCGCAATATTCGTCCCAGATAAATTCATAGAGAGTGCGTGCCAGCAGGTCGAAGCGGTAAGTGGTGTAATGTTCGGCGACTTCAGCTTCGACGTGTTGCAACCGGCTGACAATCCAGCGATCGGCAGGCGAGAATTCCAGATAGTCTTGTTTGCCGGCCTCAGATTGATCCAGGCCGCAGTCCTGATTTTCACAATTCATCAACACAAAACGCGTGGCATTCCATAGCTTGTTGCAGAAATTGCGATAGCCCTCGCAGCGTTGCATGTCAAATTTGATGTCACGACCAGGAGAGGCCAGCGAGGCAAAGGTGAAACGCAGCGCATCCGTGCCATAACCGGGAATCCCTTTGGGGAAATCATGGCGGGTACGCTTCTCGATCTGTTCAGCCTGCCTGGGATTCATCAAGCCGATAGTACGTTTTTTGACCAGTTCCTCGAGGTCGATGCCGTCGATCAGATCGATAGGATCCAGCACATTGCCTTTGGATTTGGACATCTTTTGTCCTTCCGAGTCGCGAATCAGGCCATGCACATACACATCCTTGAAGGGAATCTTGCCGGTGAGGTGTTTGGTCATCATCACCATACGCGCCACCCAGAAGAAAATAATATCAAAGCCGGTGACCAGCACGCTGGAGGGCAAATACAGATCTAGCGCCGGATTGGATTTTTCGGGATAGTCAGGCGTCCAGTCCAGTGTGGAAAAAGGCCATAAGGCGGAAGAAAACCAGGTGTCGAGCACATCGTCATCGCGTTTCAGAGAGCCAGTGTAACCTTCCTTTGCCGCCAGTTGTAAGGCCTCCGCTTCGTTGTGCGCCACATAAACCTTGCCGTTATCGGTATACCAGGCAGGTATCTGGTGCCCCCACCATAGCTGGCGCGAGATGCACCAATCCTGAATATTGTTCAGCCACTGGTTATAAGTATTTATCCAGTTCTCGGGATAAAACTTGATTTCACCCGAGGCCACACATTGCAGCGCCTGTTCGGTGATGCTCTTGCCCGACTCCGCACCGGGCTTGCTCATCGCGACGAACCACTGATCGGTTAGCATGGGTTCGATCACCACATGGGTGCGGTCGCCGCGCGGCACTTTAAGTTTGTGTTTGTCGATCTTGTCCAACAGACCGGCTGTGTCGAGATCTGCCACGATACGCTTGCGCGCCTCGAAGCGATCCAGGCCACGATATTGCACAGGGGCATCCTGAACAATTTTGGCATCCAGGGTCAATATGCAGATTTGCGGAAGCTTATGGCGCAGACCGACGGCATAGTCGTTGAAGTCGTGCGCAGGTGTGACTTTAACCACGCCAGTGCCAAAGGACTTGTCGACATAATTATCGGCGATAATCGGTATGTTGCGCTCGCACAACGGTAATTTTACCGTCTTGCCGATCAGGTGCTGGTAACGTTCGTCCTCGGGATGAATCATCACAGCGGAGTCGCCCAGCATGGTTTCGGGTCGGGTGGTCGCAACAGTTAGATGAGTCAAGCCATGCAAGGAATCAGCTTCTGCCAGCGGATAACGGATATGCCACATGAAGCCGTCTTCTTCTTCCTGCACCACTTCCAGATCGGAGACGGCCGTTTGCAGTGTCGGATCCCAATTCACCAATCGTTTGCCCCGGTAGATCAATTCTTCGTTGTACAGACGCACAAATACTTCGGTAACCGTCCTGGATAAATTTTCGTCCATCGTGAAACGTTCACGCGACCAGTCAGGTGAAGTGCCGAGACGGCGCATTTGCCGGGTAATGGTAGAGCCGGAATGTTCTTTCCATTCCCATACTTTCTCGATGAATTTTTCACGCCCCAGGTCATGACGAGAAATTCCTTGCGCGTCCAGTTGACGTTCCACCACGATCTGCGTGGCGATACCTGCGTGATCCGTACCTGGTTGCCAGAGCGTGTTGTCGCCTTTCATGCGGTGATAGCGCGTCAGCGCATCCATCAGGGTCTGGTTGAATCCGTGCCCCATGTGCAGCGTGCCGGTTACATTGGGCGGCGGCAACTGAATGCAAAAATTCTCTGATAGTTCAGGATTCAGGCCGGCTTTAAAATACCCGGATTGTTCCCATAGTTGATACCAGCGTGCTTCGATGTCTTTCGGTTCAAAACTTTTATTCAGTTCCATGTTCTTTAACCTGCTTTGAGGGTGTGCGGAAAATACGCGATTATAGCCGTCCCTTCATAGCTTCGCGCAGCAGTTCTGGCAATTCGGTTTTAAGTTCCTTGACGGCCAGCGCTACCGCCTGTCTTTGGTAATGTTCGAGCATGCGGTTCAGTTTCTTTTCAAAAACCTGTTCCAGATGCAATTCAAGACGTTGCAAGAGTATAGTCTCATCGATTATATCCGGCTTGATTTCTTCAACCGGCAGAGGCTCTGCCTCTTGATGGATTATTTCAGTCAGGGTCGGCAAGATGACCTGACTGCCTGGTTCTGCCAGCTCGGTGAGTACAGGCAGGTTATCCAGCAGGCTGCCGCCGCGATGTTTGACGAAGCTCATGGTGTCCTGGTTAATTCAATATGCTTGAGCTCGTAGCCGCGATCGCGATAAAACTTATAGCGTTCGCGGCCTCTGCGGCTGTCATTGGCATCCAGGCTGACGATTTCGATCACGCGGTCAAAGCGGCTAAAAAATGAGGTGCAATCATCATGCAAGCTGATTAGCAGCTCATAAAAAGGGAAATTCCCGTTGCCATTGCCGATAACCACCGGATAATCCGTCGCATCGGTCGCATCGCTGCGGCAGTGCGGGATAAACGAAGTTGCGGGGAATTCCCAGAGCAACTTGTCCAGCGCGTCAGCCACCTTTGCATCGGGCGTGCTGAGAACTACGCGCACGTTGTTTTGTAGCGCCTTTTGGCTCAACTGGCAGGCAGTGCGCAGCCTGTCTGCGCTACCCGTGTAGAAATCCACCTTGGTCATGTGCGGTTAAGCAAGTCAGTGATAAATTGCGACACTAACGGGCATGGCAAATTGCCACCC
>CAIRBC010000405.1 GCA_903876685.1 uncultured Nitrosomonadales bacterium
ATTCATTGGCAAGCCGGCACACTAGACCCGGGCTAGTCAAGTCTGAAATGGAATCAAATTGATGTTCGACCTACTGTATTACGCGTTTTAATGAAGACCCTGCTAGTCGAAGACGATACTTTGCTGGGTGATGGCTTACGCGCGTCGATCAGCAAATCAGGGTTTGCTGTCACCTGGGTCAAGGACGGTAAATCCGCACTCGCCTTACTCAAGACTACCGAGTTTTCGGTGATGATTCTGGACATTGGCCTGCCGGTAATGACTGGCCTGCAGGTGCTGAATGAATTGCGCAAGTTCAACCAGAGCTTGCCGGTTTTAATGCTCACCTCGCGCGATTCGACGCGCGACAAAGTCACTTGCCTGGAACATGGTGCCGACGATTATCTGCTCAAGACCGCCGACATGGAGGAGTTGATCGCACGTTTGCGTGTACTGATTCGCCGCACCAGCAAAGGGAGCAGTTCCATACTCAGAATTGGCGATCTGACACTGGATCCGGTTAATCGCCTCCTTACCCTGAAAGGCACGCAAATAAATGCTTCCAATCGGGAGCTTGCGCTGTTACGTGCGCTGATGGAAAGTGCCGGACGCACGCTTAGCCGCAGTCAACTGGAGGTGGCTCTGTATGGCTGGACCCGGGATGTAGACAGCAATAGTATAGAGGTGCATATCCATAACCTGCGCCTAAAACTCGGCTCTGACATCATCAAGACTGTGCGCGGCATGGGTTATACCGTCAACAAAACAGGTAGTTGAGGGTGGGTTATCGTTTCTCCCTGAGCCAGCGACTGCTGGTTGCCTTGTTAATCGTCAGTTTCAGCTTTTGGGCGGCGATTGCCTGGTTCACCATCCTTGATAGCTCAAGCGATATCGATCAGCTGTTTGATACCCATATCGAACAGACCGCGCAGGCCTTGTTGCAGGCCGCCGATGCAAAACTCAAAGTACCGGATCTGACTTTTGTAAGCAGCGTACCGCCAACCGATATTCCCAGGATTTCTTCTGACTCAGCCAGTTTGCCTCATGAGGACGATGCCACGCAACCACCTCAGTCATTCATGTTCAATTTTGGATTTGCCAGCCTGGAATCGATTCGCGTTCTGCAAGCAGAGCATGACCTGAGCCTGCGGTTTCTAATCTGGAGTGCTGACGGCAAGTTACTGTTGCGCTCTCCCAAGGCACCCGAAATACTACCGGGTAGCAGGGACGGTTTTTTTGAAAATACCGACCAGGATGGCTTGATCTGGCGCCATTATGGACTGTGGAACCAGGCTCACGATCTCAGAATCGTGGTCACTGAGGCGCATGATATGCGCCACAGATTGATTCAACACATCGCACTACATTTGGTCACCCCGCTGGTCTTGGGCTTGCCGGTGCTGATTTTTCTGCTCTGGTTATCCATCGGCAAGGGTCTGGATTCTCTGACCCTCCTGACTCGTGAAATCAGCAGCAGAAAACCCGATAATCTGCAGCCGCTGGATGAAGATAGCGCCCCCAAAGAGGTACGCCCGATGGTACTGGCGCTGAACGATCTGCTGGCGCGCTTCACTCATAGCCTGGAGAGCGAACGACGCTTTACCGCAGATGCCGCGCACGAATTACGCACGCCACTGGCAGCAATCAAGATGCAGTTATACGCCGCACGCGTTGCGGTAAATGAAGCAGAGCGACTACGTGCGATGGCTCAATTGCAACTGGGTGTAGAAAGAGGGATCCGCCTGGTCAGCCAACTGCTCGCGCTGGCCAGACTCGACCCTGAACAGAGCTTGCCTGATCCAGAAACAGTCAATCTGACCGATGTAGCCTGCGTAATCTATGCGGAGCTGGCACCCCTGGCGGAGCAATATGGCCATGTCCTGACACTCGATATTCAACCGGATATAGCTACTGTAACCGGCAATACCGATTTACTGGTGATGCTGCTGTGCAATCTGGTCGATAACGCAATCCGTTATACACCGCACGGCGGGCAGATCCGCGTTAACCTGCGCAGCCATGCAACGGGTAGTTTGATGGAAGTGGTGGACAATGGCCCCGGCATCAGTGAGGCACAACAAACTCAGGTTTTCGACCGGTTCTTCAGGCTCGCCGGCTCGGCTCAACCGGGCACGGGTCTGGGACTCGCCATCTGCCGGCGCATCGTCGAACTGCATAAAGCCACCATCGAGCTGGCGAACGGCCCCGGAAATATCGGACTGGTTGTCAGAATAAATCTATCTTCGGTTCCCCCGGAAAAATAGGCATCCTTCATTTCAGCCCCAAAGTAGTTGACACTTTCGATGACAAAAAATGGGTGACTAGATGACTCGACGCTCTTTGGAGCTAAAGACTACCAATGCCCCCCTTTG
>CAIRBC010000406.1 GCA_903876685.1 uncultured Nitrosomonadales bacterium
ATGCAGCGCGCCATCGAGGAAACGTCTCGCCGCCGCGCGCTCCAGCTAGAATACAACGAAATCCACGGGATCACCCCAGAGACTATCCGCAAGGCGATCCGCCGGGGTATCGAAGAAGAATCTCAGGCCAAGACCGTGGCACGTGAGGCGGCCGGCCGCGACGAGGTGACCGACTTCAACGAAGATTACCTCAACGAGCTGGAAGCCCAGATGCTTCAGGCAGCCGAGGCGCTCGAGTTTGAGCGCGCGGCCGGCCTGCGCGACCGGATCTTGGAAGTGAAGAACCAGATGCAAGGCGGCCCGAGCCGCCCCAAAGCCTCTCCCCAGGGGACCTCCGCGCGGGCAAAAGCGAAAGCGAATAAGAGCCAACGCGGGAAGGGAAAGCCAAAATCTTGAGCTTTGAAGCTGTAGTTTTTTTGCGGCAGAGCCTGCAAAACCAGCGGCGAATCCTTGCTCAAGATCGTGCGTCGCATGAGCGAGGAAACTTACGCGGATAGACGACCCGGATGGGCCAGACGGACATGATACTTATCAGGCGAGGTGATCTGTGATTCCAGAGGAAGCGTTTGGCATCAGAAACTCGTACTCTGAGTCACTGATTCCTGCCTGCTGAGCAATCCATTTTACATAGGTACGCAGCGTCTTGGCAGAGCCGTGAAGTTGTACGTACATAGTTCCAATTTGACCCCGCGACCGCGCAAACCTGTTTGGGTCTACCGATAATACACTCGTGATCACCTGTTTTTTTTCCAGTTCAACGAGTAAGCCAGGTGCCGCATTCTCGAACAACTCGATCAACTTCAGAGCGCCCTGCTTCCAGGACGAAACCGGCTCTTCTTGTTTCCGAAATCTCACTGCAACTGGTTTCCGCTCAAACCGCAAACCCGCCGGTTGCGGCGCATCAGGTTTTGCCAGCGCAGGCCAAACGTGTAAAGCCTGCTGAGCAAGCATTTGACCACGCTTTTCAATTGCTCCGGCCGTCCATCGGTCGACGTGCATAAAGTAACGATTGAGTTCGAAGTGACTTCGGACCAAAGACTTTCGCTTTTCGCTATACAGCCGGTTGCCCATGTCTGGATTATAGCCGCTTAAGGTAAGATTTCCGAGAGTATGGAGCAATTTAGCCCACTGCTCACGGGCCTGTTGTCCAAGTTCTTGTTCCCATTCTGGTGTTAAGGTTTGCGGCATGACATGCTCGATCTGCACATCGGAAAGGCTCGCAGGCTCCTTATGTCCAAACGAATCTTCTAATCGCTCGAGAATTACTCTCAGACGCGCATTTTTCTTGGCTGACGCGTAAAGCGGTTGAACAAGCAATGCTGCTACAAACTCTTCATCAGACGGGCAACGATTCCCACCAAGGTGTACACGCAATAATTCAACAAACGCGTTTCCCGCTCCCCCAACAGCATCAAATACAGGGGGCAACATTCGTCGAAGTTGATTCGTAGGCATGCCGCAGACCGATCGACGTATCAGAAACGATTCAAGTACCTCGAGAGCCTCCACTAATTGATCGTAGGTCAGTTGCCCCTGATCCAACGCATCAAACACCCGAAGCAACAACGGATAAGCAACAGTAGATTCAACTCGATGCAAACGACCCAGGGCGGCATCGATCTTATCGTTTGTATCGTATTTCACGTTGATAAACCGCGAGTACAAGAGACCATGTCGATGGAGATCAGCCAAAAACGCCTCGGCGGTTTGCGCATCAGCGTTGATCAACCGATCTTTTAATTCGAAGTAAATATCCGACTGCGCGAGAATCTTCCCACCCTTCATCAAATAGTGCCGAACGAACTCGGTTAGGTGTTCACCCAAAGCCTGCTGAATTGGGAGCCACATTTGTGTGAAAACACGCTGCTGGTCCTTCACATGGACGCGCATCAGCAAAAAATTACGAATCAAATCGGCAGGCGTGAGCTTTTCGCCCTTTGCGTTAAGACTCTCAAAGATAAGGTGCGGGTTGTCGTGTTCGTCACATGTAATACTGACAAGCGACAGCCGATCCGTGATCGCACTGAGTAGTCGTTCCAACCGCTCGGGATCATTCTTGGACGATCCCAGCTTACTGTGAAAGTAGCGGTAGGCATCAGCGATCCGTGAAGCAGGAATCTTTTCACCACGAATAATTGACCGAAAGGCTGGTCGGTCATCTTGTGTTGGAAGAACTTTGAGTTGTTCATCATCCTCTTCAAAACTATTCAAAAGGAACTTACCATTGACCTTATCATGCAACCTTTCATGTCCACTCACGCCCGCCACATCCCTAAGTGCCGCCAGCAAAATCTGCGTTGTGGTCAGTCGCTGCTGCCCGTCAATCAAGAGATACTTTCCAACACCCTGTGG
Organism: uncultured Nitrosomonadales bacterium; assembly: GCA_903876685.1. Classification (GTDB taxonomy): domain Bacteria; phylum Pseudomonadota; class Gammaproteobacteria; order Burkholderiales; family Gallionellaceae; genus Gallionella. The sequence continues at coordinate 2,353 of CAIRBC010000406.1, forward strand.
TACTGATTTCGCCGGAGCAGTTACGATCGAACCAAAGAAGTGAGGTCGCTCATCCTCGTGATCAGCCTGTTCGCAAACATCTTCCCATAGTGTTTTCCACTGCTTCTCGGCCCAGCTATAGGGCCTTTGAAATAGGGGTACGACATACTGTGTGGTTCCCTCGACCAACTTCCGAAGGCGTGCCTCTTGAGCTTGCATACAGATATCCAGGGTAGGTACGATTTGGCAGGAGCGAGAAGTCCAAGTAACTTATCGCCAAACTCGGCAAGATGGCCGTGTAGCAACCAATTG
>CAIRBC010000407.1 GCA_903876685.1 uncultured Nitrosomonadales bacterium
CACCCCTTGTAATGAAACCGCCATGTCCGTTTCCCTGATAGACCCACTAGCCACTCCACTAGCTTGCCAAAAGACAGCAACCAAGTGGCTGGTTATCACCCCATCCCTCTCCCGCAAGCGGGGAGAGCGCAGTGAGGGGGACGTAGCCGGGAGTAAGTCGCTACGCGTGTTTCACGTTAACTTTGCTGGGTGTCATAGCGAAAAATTTTTTGGACAATTTTCTTGCTGCGCGTCATCATATATTGTGGCAGATTGATGCCCATTGCTATTCTAACTTAAACTTTTGGATGACTCATGAAAACTCCATTTGGCAACAAATCGCTCAAGCAGTTACTCATCGTAGGCTTGCCTGCACTCGCCTTGATTTTCGCGCTCTTCTGGAGCGCGTCGAGGTTTGTCGAACCAGCCCCCCCGAAGCTGATTTACATGAGTACCGGCTCCGAGAGTGGTGCTTATCATGGCTATGCCAAAAAATATCAGGAAATTTTGGCTCGACAGGGCATCACGCTGTCACTCAAGACTTCCTCTGGTGCACTGGAAAACCTGCAGCGTTTGAAGGATGATAATGCGCATATTGCACTGGGATTTATCCAGGGTGGAACCGCATTGCCTGAAGACGGCATGCATCTGATGTCACTAGGAAGCATGTACTATGAGCCGCTATGGGTTTTTTATAAAAATGCGAAGCCCCTTGATCAAATTTCCCAACTCAAGGGAAAAAAACTCGCGATCGGCAAGGAAGGCAGCGGTACTCGTAAGCTGGTGTTACAGATACTGGCCGCCAACAACATGGATAAGGATAATTTGTTGCCGTTGGCAGGAGATGAGGTGCTGACAGCCCTGGCACAGGGTGAGATAGGTGCTGCTTTTGTGATCGCCGGTGCCGACTCGGCGCTGGTCGGCAAATTGTTAAATATGGAAGGGGTGCGACTGATGCATTTTTCCCAGGCTGAAGCTTATGCGAAACGCTTCCCTTTTCTGTCTAAAGTCACTTTGCCGCGAGCTGGCATCGATTTGCTGCGGGATGTTCCTGATAGCGATGTTACCTTGCTCGCAGCCACGGCAAATCTGGTCGCGCGTGATGATTTGCATCCTGCACTAGTCAGTCTGCTTGCGCAGGCCGCCTATGAAGTGCATGGCAAGGCGGGCATGTTTCAGCAAGCCAAGGAGTTTCCTGCTGCTAAGGACGTGACGTTTGCGATCAGCCCTACTGCCGAACGCTACTATAAATCCGGACCTCCTTTCCTGCAGCGCTTTCTACCCTTCTGGGCTGCTGTGCTGGTAGATAGAATTCTGGTGATGGCACTGCCGCTACTAGTGCTTATCCCTGTGCTCAAGTTCATTCCTGCGCTTTACAAGTGGCGGATCACTTCGCGTATTTATCGTTGGTATGGCGAGCTATCTGCGCTGGAAAGCGAGATCAAAAGCCATTACAATCCAGCTCAGCACGCTGATTATCTGGCGAAAATTGATAGCATCGAAGAACGCGCCAACAACCGGCCTATCCCGGTTGCCTATGCGCACCTGCGATATACGCTGCGCGAGCATATACATCTGGCGCGCGAAGGGCTGGAGCGAAAAAAACTTGAAGCCCTATCGGCATTAATTGGATAGGGTGTACTTAGGGAATTTTTAACGGGCATGGCAAAAGAACCACCCCTGATAATGAAACTAACCATGCCCGTTTCCCTCTCCCCAACCCTCTCCCGCAAGCGGGCGAGGGAGCGGACGAATCGCTACGCGTGTTTCACGTTAATTTTTTGAAGAGACGTAATTGAAGGAGAAATTCAAAATTCTCACACTACGATTTTGAATCTGGAGGTGGTTAATATCACCTCCAGTTGTCTTGCAACCCTGTTACGCCAGCGCCTTGGCGATACGTTCAAGAGCCTGTTTGAGATTGTTCATTGAAGTAGCGAAGGACAGACGGACATAGCCTTCGCTGCCGAAGGCAGAGCCAGGCACCACTGCTACGCCGGCGTGTTCCAGCAGGTACTCGGAAAAAGCGATGTCGGTGCCATTCTTGAGGGTGCCGCGCAAATGCAATTTTGCAATGGCAGGGCGCATATCCGGGAATGCATAGAAGGCACCACCCGCCATGATGCACTGCACACCAGGCATCTTGTTGAGTTCACTCACCACATAGGCATGACGTTCGCGGAAAGCAGCGACCATCGGGGTGATGCAAGCCTGGTCGCCATTCAAGGCCGCTTCAGCTGCAACCTGCGAAATCGAGGTGGGGTTGGAGGTGCTTTGCGATTGCACGTTTTCCATCGCCGTGATGATATTTTCCGGTCCGGCCGCATAGCCGATGCGCCAGCCAGTCATCGCATAGGCCTTGGATACGCCGTTCAACACCATGGTGCGCGAATAAAGATCAGGACAGGCATTGAGAATATTGACGAATTTTTCATCGGTTAGTGCGATATGCTCGTACATGTCGTCAGTGGCGATCAGGATTTGCGGATGCTGGCGCAGCACCTCTCCCAGAGCCTGCAAATCTTCCAGGGTGTACACGGCACCGGACGGATTGCTTGGGCTGTTAATCACCACCATTCTGGTTTTGGGGGTGATCGCTGCGGCTAGTTGCGCTGCGGTCATTTTGAAACCTTGCTCGATGCCGGCCTCGACAATCACCGGTTTACCTTCCGCGATCAGCACGATGTCCGGATAAGAAACCCAGTAAGGGGCAGGGATAATCACTTCATCGCCGGCATTGACCACCGCCAGTGCGAGATTGAAGAAACTCTGCTTGCCACCGCAGGAAACCAGGATTTGTTTAGCGGTGTAGTCCAGCGCGTTGTCGCGTTTGAATTTTGCGATGATGGCGGCTTTAAGCGTGGCTGTGCCACCGACCGGGGTGTACTTGGTGAAGCCTTTGTTGATCGCGCCGATGGCAGCATCCTTGATATGCTGAGGTGTGTCAAAATCCGGTTCGCCAGCACCCAGTCCGATGATATCTTTACCTTCGGCTTTCAGTTTCGCCGCGCGTGCGGTAACGGCAAGAGTAGGGGAGGGCTTGATGGCTTGTACGCGTATAGAGAGTTCCAAGATTTTTCCTTGTGGTTTATTAGGAGCGCGAATTATACCCTTGCCGGACAAAGTGTGAACCGGGGATGTAGTAGAAATGCGCAGAATTGCATCGAATTGTGCAGGAAATCCTCAGCTATGATTGCCGCGCAGGGTGTCCAGTATTCTTAAAAAGCCTGCATCGTACTGGTCGCCGCTCGTTTCAAGCAAGGCAAGCGCTCGATCGACCGAATAATGCATGGTATCGTTAATATACTTTTCCTGATCGCGGGTAGTTGCCAGCCATGAATAGGATCTTTCGATGTTATCGATCAGTTCCTGCAAGATCAGGCGCAAATCCAATTGTGCGCTCTGGCGGTTCTGATCGAGAGATTCCACGGATTTGACGGCGGTAGACAAGGCCAGTTGCAGTTGTTCTGCCCGCAAGATGGAGGCCTGACGCATATCCACATTCTCGCACATGGCATCGGTCATCTCGGTCAGCATGGTGATGTTATCGCGCATCCGTCCGGATTTTTCCACATCGTCCATCGGCATATTGGTCACAATCACCGAGACACGGTCGTAGTTGACCGCCATTCTATTCTTGAACTGAAAAAAACGTCCCATGTTCACGGATTGCTCAAGAATGGAAATTTCAATGGCGCTGGGATTGCCTTGCGTAGTCAGCATGGTGCTTGATTTATGATCTCTGATGAGTACACAGCATTCAAGCCCGAAATCTTTTATCGCTTCCACCAGATGCTGACCTAATTCCTTGGGCGTAATACTGGTCAGGCTGGCTTTCATGAATTTTTGCAATACGCCGTTTTCACCAATCGCAGACAGAAAAGACATGGCCATGCTCTGCATATTGTCACTCTCGCTTTTCAGCTTGAGTTGCTGATTTCTACGCTGGATAGCGAGCGAAACCTTACGCAGCAGTATTTCCTTGACGGCCGGTTTGACGATAATGTCATCACCCCCTGCATCAAAGGCCTTCATGTGCTCTTCCATCTGCTCATTTGCGGTTGCAAAGATGATCGGAACATCGGTAAATTCTCTGAGTTCACGGCAAGTGTCATAACCGTCCATGTCCGGCATGTTGACGTCCAGCAATATCAGATCAGGTAGACGTTCCTTGCATATTTGCACGGCCTGTTCACCAGAAAGAGCCGTGACCACTTCAAATTTACCCGCGATCCAGATACGATGCAGCATCAGTATGTCTTTGTCGTCATCGACAATTAACACACGCCCCGGCGCATCTGGAGCATTGCCAAAGTCGGCATTGTTAAAATCTTCAAATTCAGTTTCCACTTGTTACCTCTTCCTTATCCTTCAGGGGAAATTTTCCGCGTCACATCGTAGCGGTTTTGCGGGGATTTTTCCAGTGCTGTTAAGGTGTTTTTAGGCATCTTCAAACTTCGCAAACCACCTGTAGTCCGGAGCCAGGCCGCAGGTCGGCATCCGGGAGTAACACGCATGAAAACCGCACACGATTGGTTTTTCCAGGATTTCGCTACGCTGCATCCGGGCTACGGTTGGAAAATTTCTTTGAAGAAGCTGTTCATTTCGACCCATGAACGTCGATCGGCAACGGCGTTATAGGCGGCACCCCGACTGTTATCATTGCCCGCATCCGGGTTTGTGAAAGAATGCACCGCCTTCGAATATTTTACCAGTTGCCAGTCCACCTCCGCATTACGCATTTCATCCTCAAATACCTTGACTTGTTCAGGCGGAACGCGAGGATCGTCTGCACCATGCAGCACCAGCACTTTGGCGCGTATATTTTTGGCCTCCTGCAAATTAGGAGTGTCCAGGCCGCCATGGAAACTGACGATGCCTTTCACGTCTGCGCCGGAACGAGCCAGTTCCAGCACGGTTGTCCCCCCGAAACAGTAACCTATGGCGGCTATCCGGGTCGTGTCTACCCCTTGTTGCAGCCGAAGTTCCGTCAAGGCAGCCTTGACCCGTTCTCTCATCAGGCTGCGATTATTTTTGTAGATACCCGCCGTGGCGGCAGCGTCTTTGGGATTGGCGGGACGTATTCCCTTGCCATAAATGTCGGCAGCAAAGGCGACATAGCCCAGTTTGGCCAATTGCACGGCACGATTCTTCGCATGGGTTCCCAGTCCGGTCCATTCATGGACAATTAAAACGCCGGGTTTTTTGGGAGTACCCTCGCTATCAAAGGCCAAAAATCCCTCCAGAACGGCATCTCCCTGCTGATATTCAATGGTGCGAGTCTGAACTTCCGCTTGCGCTTGTGAGGAAAGAAATAGCACCATCATCAAGAAATAACGTAAATAGTGTGTCATGAATACTCCTGGTAAATTTGAAAAGTGTAACAAGCGAAAATATACAGGCAGGCGCAATAATTTGCGCTATTGTTTTGCAGATAGGTCAAGCATACGGCATAATCATCGGCTGTTAAATTGTACAATTTTTTCGGGAACTGATATGGCTCATTTATTTGAAACACTCCAGTTGCGTGATCTGGTTCTGGCAAACCGTATCGGCATCCCGCCGATGTGTCAATATTCAGCAAAAGATGGCATGGCTGAAGACTGGCATTTTGTGCATTATGGCAGTCGTGCGGTTGGAGGTGCTGGGCTATTGATTGTCGAAGCGACGGCTGTAGTACCTGAAGGCCGGATCAGCCCGCGTGATCTGGGTCTTTGGGACGACAAACAAATCGAGCCTTTGGCGCGCATTGCAGCGTTTGTCAAGCAACGAGGTTGCGTAGCCGCAATTCAACTGGCTCATGCCGGCCGCAAGGCCAGTGTCGGGTTGGGCTGGGAGGCACAGCGCACACTCGCCCATGGCGAAGGGGGATGGACGACCTTCGCTCCCTCACCCGTTCCTTTTGGCGCAGGCTATGCAGTGCCGCATGAACTTGAAGTGGCTGATATCCGTAATGTGGTTGCCCGTTTTGTGGCCAGTGCCCGGCGTGCGCGTTTTGCCGGATTTCAGGCGGTAGAAATACATGCAGCGCACGGTTATTTGTTACATCAGTTTCTCTCCCCTTTGTCCAATCATCGCACGGATGCCTATGGTGGAAGCTTCGAAAACCGTGTCAGACTGGTGCTGGAAGTGGTCGCTGCAGTTCGCGCCGAATGGCCTGAGCGACTGCCGCTACTGTTGCGTTTGTCGGCGACAGACTGGGTCGATGGCGGTTGGAGCGTGGATGAAACCATCGAGCTTTGTCGTATGCTGGTGGGTATAGACCTGGTGGATGTTTCCTCTGGGGGGATGTTGCCGACCGCCAAAATCCCTGCCGGTCCGGGATTTCAGACCGAATTTTCTGCCAGGGTACGGCGCGAGGCAGGCATTGCTACCGCTGCCGTTGGTCTGATCACTTCGCCCGCTCAAGCCGATCACATTATCCGCAGCGGTCAGGCTGATATGGTGTTGCTGGGTCGTGAATGTCTGCGCAATCCCTACTGGCCGCTTGGTGCAGCACAAGCGCTGGGTCAGGTAACTTCCTGGCCGCAGCAGTATCTGCGCGCGGCCCCGCCGGATTCCACCGGACGCTGAACGGTCTGGCCGGACATCCTTTTGGATTTTTCCTGTCAACAATTTGCCACTGTCTGCGGGTAGATGACCATTTGTTCAGGTAAATCTGCAATTGACCAAAGTGCAACGATCCTTGATACTGGCGATCTATCAATGCTGATCTTACTTACATGAAATCATGCTTAGAAATCTAACTATCAAATCCCGGCTGATATTTGTGATCAGCATGCTTTCGCTGCTGCTTGCCGTTATTGGCGTGCTCGGCTTGCACGGCATGAATATCGCCAACGAGGGTTTACGCACGGTTTATCAGGATCGCTTGATTGCTGCGGTTCGGTTGTCGGAGGTGAATTTTTTGCAGGCGGAAAATCAACGCCAGTTGCATTTGATGTTGATGCATGACCCCCGTTTACCAGAGAGTCGCTTGCACGACCATCCACTGACTTTTCATAGCGAAAAAATGGCAGAAAATACCCGGAAAAATAATATCAGCTGGGATGGTTTTACGGCCACGGCACAATCTGCAGAGGGAAAAAAACTGGCCGAAGAATTTATTGCAAAACGCAAGCTTTACCAGGTGACACGAAACAAGGCCATTGAACTGATCAAGGCAGGCAATTTTCTCGAAGCCAATAGCGTTGTGGTGAAAGAAACCGGCCCCGCTTACATGGCCAATACGCTTGGGATGCAGGCGCTACTTGCGCTACAAGTCGAGTCTAGCCGAATCGAATATGAGCATGCACTGGCCTCGAATGCGACGACACGCAATATTGCCATCTCCGCTATCGTGCTCGGCATTTTATTGGCTGCGCTGATAGGCGTGCTATTGATCCGCAATATAGGCCGTTCGCTGGCTCAGGCGATGCGGGTCGCTGCCCACATCGCCAGCGGTGATCTGGGTAGTCAGATTGAGGTGAGAGGTAACGATGAGATCAGTCATTTATTGACTTCGATGCAGACTATGCAAACTGCGCTGAAGCACATCGTCTCGGAGGTGCAACGTCTGGTGGCGGCGGCAAACAAAGGTGATTTTAGCGTGAAGATTGAGACAGCTTCCCTGCAAGGTTTTGCACGTGACATTGCTAGAGAGCTAAACCAGCTTTCTGCTACGGTTGATGGCGTGTTTCTAGACACGATAAAGGTGTCGCAAGCGCTGGCTGAAGGCGATCTCAGCTTGAAGATTACTCAAGATTATTCCGGCGTCTATCATCAGGTTAAAGTCAGTGTCAATACCACAACCGAGGCACTGATCAGGATCGTCAACGAAATTCAGACTATCGTCGAGGCTGCAGCCACTCGTGGCGACTTCAGCGTAAAAATGGAACTGACCGGCAAACAGGGTTACACAAAAACCTTGAGTGAATTGCTTAACCGGCTTTCCGAGGTTACCGATGGTGGCTTGCGAGACATCATGCGTGTTTCGAAGGCGCTGGCTGCAGGTGACCTGACCCAAACTGTGATTCGCGACTATCCGGGTCTGTTCGGACAGACACGGGATGGCATCAATACCACCGTCGAAAACCTGAAAATGCTGGTCGATCAAATCAAGCTGGCGGTTCAGAATATTAATACCGGCGCCGGTGAAATTGCCGAAGGCAACCGGGACTTGTCGCAACGTACCGAACTGCTGGCTGCAAATCTGGACGAATCTTCTTCCAGCATGAATGAGTTAACCGCCACGGTCAGAGACAATGCACAGAATGCCATGCAAGGGAACAAGCTGGCGATTGATGCTAATAACGTCGCCTGCAAAGGGGGGGCAGCGGTCGGTCAGGTAGTCGGTACCATGTGTTCGATCTATGAGTCATCCCGCAAGATTGTTGATATTACCAGCGTGATCGACAGCATTGCCTTTCAGACCAATATACTAGCCTTGAATGCGGCCGTTGAAGCCGCTCGTGCCGGTGAGCAGGGGCGTGGCTTTGCGGTGGTTGCCGGAGAAGTACGCACTCTCGCGCATCGTTCGGCTGCCGCCGCCAAGGAGATCAAGCTGCTGATCTCGGATTCAGTCGGCAAAGTAGAAAACGGCATCGTGCTGGTGGAGCAGGCAGGTCAAACCATGGGTGAAATTGTTTCTTCCATCAAGCGGGTCACCGATATCATGGCCGAGATTTCTCAGGCTTCCAATGAGCAAAGCACCGGGATTGAACAGGTTAACAAGGCAATCGCACAGATGGATGATGTCACCCAGCAAAATGCAGCCCTGGTTCAGCAAGCGGCTTCAGTCGCCGACTCGCTGGAAGATCAGGCGAAAAATTTGACCCTTTCGGTCAGTCAGTTCAAGCTGCAAGTGTAGTCAAATTAAATGAATGAGATGGCTTCACCCCGCTGGTTGACTTCAAATAACCCTGCTAAACGCACTGATGAAAGTTTAAGCATATGATGAGGAATTGCTCCCATTAATCTCTTTTCCACCCTTGATCTGATTCCGCATGGTTATTGCCTGAGTTGGAGTTCTGGCCTGTTATGGTTGCATGTCCTGTCGGACGGGTTGATTGTGGCTGCTTATTATTCCATTCCCGTCATACTGGCCTATTTCCTGCGTCAGCGCAGGGATTTTCCTTATCCCTGGCTGCTGATACTTTTTGCTTTATTCATCGTGGCCTGTGGCACTACCCATTTGTTTTCGATATTAACCATCTGGATCCCGCTGTATTGGCTAGATGGTATGGTCAAGGCGTTTACCGCCTTGATTTCCGTGGTGACTGCGCTATTGATGATAGCGATTGTTCCGCAAGCGTTGCGACTGCCCAATCCCGCGCAACTGGCCGCTGAAATTCAGGAAAAATTGCTGGTCGAGCGCAAGCTGAAACAATATCAGGCAATTATCGAATCGTCGGACGATGCGATTATCAGCAAAACCATCGAAGGGCTCATCACCAGCTGGAACGGCGGGGCTGAGCAGATGTTTGGCTATGATCGTGATGAGGTGCTGGGACGTTCCATTAATATTTTGATTCCCGAACAATATCAACCCGAAGAAATCAAGCTGCTGGAGCAAATTTGCAGGGGGGAACTGGTCAGGCATTATGAGACGGTGCGCCGTTGCAAAGATGGGACGCTGATCGATATTTCCGTGACCATTTCGCCGATACGCAATCAGGACGGTCAGATTACCGGTGCCTCAAAGGTGGCTCGTGACATCACCGAAAGAAAGCTTGCAGAAAAATTATTGCGTGAAAGCAACGAACGATATACCGATCAGATTGAAGCTCAGGTAAAGGAACGAACCCGGCAGTTGCAAGAAAGCGAGAACCGCTCGCGAGCCATACTCAAGACCATGATGGATGGCGTTTTACATATCGATCAGCAGGGAACCATTCTTTCCACCAACGACTCGACCAACCGGCTGTTCGGTTATGTCGAGAATGAACTGATCGGACAGAATGTCAGCATGCTGACGCCAGTACAATATCGCTCCGGACAGGATAAATTGTTACACCAGGACGAGGCTGGACAGATAAGTCTGGTCATTGGCCAACGCGTTGAATGGTCGGGTCTGCACCGGGATGGCAGTATACTTTCACTCGAGTTTTCTTTGAATAAACTGGTGGATGACAAGGGTGTCAGCTATATCGGGGTATTGCGGGATATCAGTGAAACCAAACGCGTTTATCAGGAGCTGTGGAAATCCAACGAAAAGAACCATGCACTGTTACGTAACGCCAGTGATGGCATTCATATTCTTGATGCTAAAGGGATTGTCATTGAAGCCAGCGACTCATTTTGCGATATGTTGGGCTATCAGCGTAGCGAGATTCTGGGTCTGGATATTTCCAATTGGGACGCTGCCTTTGCAGATTCCTCTGAACTGGCTGAGGTAATGGCCAAGCAGTTTGAAAGTCCTGAGCGTTTTCAGTTTGAAACCTCTCACCGCCGCAAGGATGGCGTGATCATCGATGTCGAGATCAGCGGTTCCAGGCTTGAACTGGACGGTGGACTGGTATTGTTTTGCTCCTCGCGCGATATAACTCAGCGCAAGCATCTGTACAAGGAATTGATCCTGGCGAAAAGCGATGCCGAAACCGCCAACAAGGCCAAGAGTGAATTTCTGGCGAATATGAGCCACGAGATTCGCACCCCGATCAGCGCTATTATCGGCTTCCTGTTTCTGGTGCAACGACTGGACATTTCGCAGCGAGCGCTTAACTATTTGAATAAAATAAATACGGCTACCCTGACTCTGCAAGGCATTATCAACGACATACTGGACTTTTCAAAAATAGAGGCGGGCAAAATGGATATTGAGTCCATCAAGTTCAATCTCGATAAAGTTATTGAAAACATTGAGGGTTTATTTGGTAGTAAAGCACGGCAACAAGGGATAGAACTCTGTTTCGGTGCTGCTTCAGGCGTTCCTGCCTGGTTGCAGGGAGATCCCTTGCGCCTGACACAAATACTGACCAATCTGGTGAATAATGCGCTCAAGTTCACTCGGCAGGGCGAAGTCACGCTGTTGGTCGAGTTGTATGGCATGGCAGGCAATCAAGTCACGCTGCGATTCACGGTCAAGGACACGGGCATAGGTATGACCGCTGAGCAGAAAGCCGCATTGTTCAAGCCATTCTCTCAGGCAGATAGCTCCACTACCCGGAAATATGGTGGAACCGGCTTGGGACTGGTCATCAGTCAGAAATTGGCGCAGCTGATGGAGGGTGCCATCAGCGTGGATAGTGAAGTCGGCAAGGGCAGCAGCTTCAGCCTGTTAGCCAGATTTTCGCTGGTCAATGAAGTAGAGGTGTTATCCTCAACGCTTTCCGGCAAGCGTTTACTGGTAGTCGATGACAGTAACATCATGCGCAAATTGCTGGTAGGAATCTTGCAGAAGCTGGGTTGTGAATCCATAGAGGCGGATTCCGGAATGGCTATGCTCGATAAATTGGCTGCAGGTCTGAGCGTGGACGGTATCATCATGGATTGGCATATGCCAGGTATGGATGGTGTGGCAGCTGCGCGCCTCATCAGGGCGCAGGGATTGCGGCTTCCGATCGCGTTGATCACCGGCGACGATCCCGAGTTGGCGAGAGCGGAAGCCGGGAAACTCGTGCAGTTGATTATTGCCAAGCCGATCAGTTCTGCCAAGTTATATAATAGTCTGATTAGCTTGTTTGGCGGAATTGTGCCAATCCCCGATAAACAAACGGAACAGATAGGTATTCCTGATTTGTCCGGAAGGCGGATACTGCTGGTTGATGATAATGAATTTAATCGTGAAGTGGGCAGAGAGCTGGTCGCCTTGACCAGAGCCGAGGTCGATACTGCCAATGACGGTCAGATAGCGGTCAATACCCTGCTTGATCGTAACCAAAGTTATCAACTGATCTTGATGGATCTGCAAATGCCGGTGATGGATGGCTATGCTGCCGCGAAAATCATTCGCGCCAGATATCCGCAGTTGCCTATTATAGCCCTTACCGCAGATGTGATGAGCAAGGAGGGGGGGCGGTTAGTCGATGCAGGTATCAGCGAAGTGCTCACCAAGCCCATTCAAGCCGACAGTCTGTTTAAAACGTTGTCTCGCTTTCTGGATACCACCGTCGAACGGGTTCCAATATTGCCGGTAGGGGGGCAGGAGCAAAATTTACCAGGCTTTGATATCAAGGCAGCACTGGAAAGGGTGGGGGGTAATAATGACCTTTATCGCCGCGCCTTGCAGATGTTCAAAGAGCGTAATGCCGCTTCCTTCGCCGATTTTCGTCAGGCAATGGTAGCAGGCGATATGAAAACGGCTCGAAGGTTGTTGCATACGCTCAAGGGTACTAGCGGAACCATAGGCGCAGTGGTGTTTTCGGCGGCGGCAGCGGCGATGGAGGTGGAACTGCATCAAGCCGCAGCTACTGAGGATTTAGTGAACTCGGAAGTATTCGGAAAACTGGAAGCGGAATGGGGGGTCGTAATGACATCCCTGGAAATTTTAACGGCATGATGCTTTGAGGAGAGAGTTAATGACAGAGACTAAAGTTGAACAGGGAAAGATAATGATTGTGGATGATGATCCGGTGGTGTCATTCATGCTGGGCGCCTTGCTTACCAAGTCGGGCTATGAGATTGTTGAGTTGGCCTCTGGAGAAGATTGTCTTGCGCGTGTCGACAGTTTACAACCGGATGTCATTTTTCTGGACATAGAAATGCCTGGTATCGACGGTTATGAAACCTGCATGCAACTCAGAGCCAGGGAGGAAACGCGCGACTTGATGATTATTTTTCTGTCAGCCAGGGATAATATCGAATCCAGACTGGCTGCCTTTGATGTGGGCGGGGACGATTTTATCGCCAAGCCTTTTGTTGGTGATGAAGTTTGTCGAAAAGCGCATGTTGCAGTCAGACTCAAGCAGGCGCGCAAGCAGTTGTTGCTCGAAAAAAATCTGGCAAACAGCGATACCTTGCTAGCGCTGACCAGCCTGGAAGAGACCAATATTGTTCTGAAATTTACCCGAAGTTCGTTGCGCTGTCATTCGCTGGAGTCGCTTGCGACGTTGACGGTCAATACCTTGAGGGATTGCGGCCTGACCAGTCATGTCCAGATCCGCAGCAATTACTCGACACTGACCATCACGGCGAACGGACAGGCCTCGCCGCTGGATGCCTCGGTGATCGAGTTATCCAAGGGACAGGGGCGGATTTTTCAATTCAAGCGACGGATGATCGTCAACTATGATTCCATTTCGATTCTGGTCATCGATTTGCCTATCGAGGACAGTTTGGCTGTCGGTCGTATCCGCGATTATGTGGCGATCATGTGTGAGTCAGGGGAGGATGCAATCGCCAATATCCTGTTGCGTATGGATGACAATGCCAGAGCCGCTGAGCTTCAGGAAATTGTTGTGGCAACGCAGGCTGTGCTGGCAAAATTGCAAACCTCATATCGGTCGCTTCAATATGATACGCGTTGCGGGTTGGATCTCTTTACACAGAAACTCCAGGATATTTATGCTTCCCTGGGTTTGCTGGAAAGTCAGGAAGCCACTATTAATGGGGTTTTTCGTGGTGCGGTCAGAGATATATCGAGAATTCTTGACAAGGGTTTAAGTGTCGATGAAGATTTTCAGCGGGTGATCGAGCGGTTGGCCAAGGCTAGCGAGTACCAGGTCGCTGTAGAAAAAGAGGACAGTTCGGTCACTTCTTTTCAGCTATTTTGAGGGCAACTAACGGGCATGGCAAATTGCCACCCCTGATGATGAAACCCATCATGCCCGTTTCCCTCTCCCCATCCCTCTCCCGCAAGCGGGCGAGGGAGAAGACGATCGCTGCGCGAGTTTCAC
>CAIRBC010000408.1 GCA_903876685.1 uncultured Nitrosomonadales bacterium
CAATTACCAATGAGGTTAAAGGGTGGTAGAAGATCTCCCAGGCTCCTGAGTCTTACCGTAGGGTGCGCTTGCGCACCATTTGTGCTGACTTGAGACATTAAACCTAAAAAACTCTGTTTAGAAATTTATCAAAATTTATTAATAGGATATTCGCACCTACGACAAGTTTAACTGAGTATTCCAGGTTAAATCTGCCTGCCCGAGACCACAATACTCCCATTGATAAAGCGTTTTGGGTGTTGGGCTATGCAAAGTGGTCACGACGAAACGCTCGTTATCCTTATTTGGTTTGCCGTTGGTTCCTGCAAGACTTCGACCTTGAGCACCACACGGTATGTTTGTGACCTAGACTTCGCAGCATATTCGAACTCGCCAAACATTTGCACTACCGACACTGCTGGACCTGAATTTTGAGGCGCGAGTGCAAGATGCATTTCGAGAGGACCTCGCGCATTTTTCATTAATCCCTCAGCTTTTTCGGTCAAGATGGCGTTGCCTGGCAGACCGAAGATAAAATCAGCATTGCCATCCTCATAACCCGAAGCAATTTGAAAAACACGCTGCGTCAGCAACTCACGCTGTGTACGTGATGTAACGTGTGTCACGGGTATCAACAATTGCTGCTGTCAATCGATTGATCATGCCAATGCGACGATCAACTGCACTCAGCAATACAGCACCCAAGTCGGAGGATAGCTCTCCTCCAGAAAAGTCTGCGCGAACGGTGTACTCAGGAATGGAAGGAAAGCGGAGTTGTTCGGGAGCGGAATCAGCCTTTGGGGAAGTTGAAATAGTCATTTATTACGAACCATATTTTTTTATAAGTATAATTATATCATATACTTAAACTTGATTCCGACGAATTTATGCAATGTTCAGGCTATCTGGCTTACAACCCTGTTATGGCAGGACTGAGTGAAATACCAGAACAGTACCCCTTTGCCGGGGGACGGGCGTCTCGCCCGTCTGATGTTGTGCAGTGATGAATGGTAACTGGATGAAGGGGATAATAGGTAATGGGGTCTGCCGCCTATTTTGCTCCCAGAACAGTACCCTTTGAGTGGCAACGTATGGGAATGGGTAGAGGATAAATATCACGGCAGCTACGAAGGAGCGCCGAGTGAAGTAGTACATGGAAGGACGGTTCAGGTGGGCGCGTGCTTCGCGGCGGGGCATGGGGCGGCCTCCCGGGCAGACTGCACGCCGCCATCCGCAGCTACGTCGTTCCCGCGTACCGGGTCAGCAGCAGCGGTTTTCGGGTAGCGAGAACGCTCCCATAGCGAAGCGGGAGGGAGCTTAGCCCTTGCTTCTTTACCACTTTACACTTTGATAATATAGGCGGGTTGGAGAGGCATAGAAGGGTTGGAGTTCAGGGGTTTAAGGGTAGGGGCGTAGCCCCCGCGATATTTTTTCAGGGTGCATTTCAGTGAGTTATTTCTGACGTGGTAGCTTGATGTGCAGCATACAGAGTGTAGCGAACTCGATCTAATTTTGACATACATGCCGTAATTAGCGCACAATAAAGCACCGAATTAGGCTCGATTGGAACTTTCATGGAACAGATACTTGCCTCACGCTCAGTCAGCATCACCGAACTTAAACGTAGTCCCAGTGCAATTATTGAGCAAGCTGGAGAATATGCTGTAGCTGTACTTAACCACAACAGACCAGCAGCATACCTACTGTCTGCCTCCGCCTATGACCGCCTGTTGGAAAAAATAGAAGCATCATCCATACGGGAGGCCATATCTGCCAGCCGGAATGATCCACGTACCTCGATAAGCGATGATCAGATGTTTAATGAGTTGGATGTTTGCATTACCCAAGCAGCCGCTGAAAGTACACGTGCATGAGTCGCTTGCAGTTTGCGGCTCTGGCTCGTGAAGACTTGCTTGGCATTGCTCATTTTATTGTTCTCGATAATCCAGTCCGCGCACGCAGTTTTGTTGCTGAGTTGCGTAAACAATGCACTTTGCTTGCGGAGCGACCTGAATTAGGCATAGTATTGACTTTCAAGAGGTTGACATCAATTCAATTGAGCAGACGCAACCCCGTTCGGTGGGTGTTGAGCAGGTGGGATTGCATGCCATAAAGCAGATAAATTTAGTTGAGAAACTGAAAGATCTGGGCATTAATAGCAGGATGCG
>CAIRBC010000409.1 GCA_903876685.1 uncultured Nitrosomonadales bacterium
CAAATTGACAACCAATTGACCTGGCGATTTTCAACCTGTTTTTAAAAATTGGAGATAAGTTATCAACATACCTTTCCAGGCAAAAACCCAAAATTATTAAATTGGTCTCAGAGGCGATTGTAGAGAGTATTTCGTAAACAATCCTCTCATTGTTTGTATCATAGAAGTATCCCTCAGTCTCATATGCATAAGCTTCATCATTTGGAATGGAGTCAAAAAATACATGATCATAGCCAGAAAAATCTTTATATATTTGAGTTCCATATTGAACGCCGGGTGATGCTCCAATTGAAATATTATCGATATTAATATCAGGTATTGAGGCGGTTAGTCCACTTACCCAACCGTCTTTTAATATGGAATTAGAAGTTCCGAGGATTAGTATGTTCATGAAGAAAAGCTCTGAAAATTTATGTGTTCATTTGTTATTTTAATGACTTCAAAGAGAAATGGCCACCTGTCTAATTTGCTGTATTTGCCTTTAGCAATCGATTTATCACCACCAGAACGACTCGATATTGTACTTCCCGGAACAGTTCAGGGATTCAAGAGCGGGCATCGACCATCTGCTACAGGCATTACGCGGGTTATCGTAAAAGCGCTCAAAAGCCGGATGAATTAGTTTTGAAAGGCGGCTATAGGTAGTTGCGGGTGGTGGAAAATTGCTGGAGTTGATAATAATTAGCTTGAATTGGAGGGTACTCCTAACCTTAAAATACGGCAAAATTGTACCAATTTTTATTTAACACAATGTATTTTAGATGTATTTTTATATATTCTTTCGAAAATAAACTTTTTAATTTAGAATTACTGAGTGATTTACCGGTGCATGCCGCATGCGTATAATACGCGATTTGCTGGGAGCTGTTACATGCGTATCATACAAAAAGCACTGACCTTTGACGATGTCTTGCTCGTTCCTGCCTATTCCAATGTTTTGCCGCGAGATGTAAGCCTGCGCACCCAGTTCACCCGAAATATCTGTCTGAATATCCCGCTGCTCTCGGCTGCCATGGATTCGGTCACAGAGGCGCGATTGGCGATAGCGCTGGCACAAGAAGGCGGTATCGGCATTATGCATAAAAATATGTCGGCTCAAGCGCAGGCAGCCCAGGTTGCCAAGGTCAAGCGTTTTGAAAGCGGTGTCGTAAAAGATCCGATTACCATCACGCCGGAAATGACGGTTCGTCATGTCCTTGCCTTGACACGTCAGCATAAAATTTCAGGTTTGCCGGTAGTTCAGGGTAAACAGGTGGTCGGAATTGTGACTAACCGCGATTTGCGTTTTGAGAATAATCTGGATCAGCCGATTCAGAATATTATGACGCCGCGCGATCGCTTGATTACCGTCAAGGAAAATACCAGTCTCGAAGAGGCACGCAACCTGATGCATAAGCACCGCATCGAACGCGTGCTGGTGGTCAACGAGGCTTTCGAGTTGCGTGGACTGATGACGGTAAAGGATATACTTAAATCCAGTGAACATCCGCTCGCCAACAAGGATGGACTGGGTCGATTGCGTGCCGGTGCTGCAGTCGGTGTGGGTGTCGATACTGAAGAACGGGTCAGGTTGCTGGCTGAAGCAGGTGTGGACGTGATTGTGGTCGATACGGCACATGGTCATTCACAGGGTGTCCTGGATCGTGTCAAATGGGTCAAGCTTAATTATCCACAGGTTGAAGTCATTGGCGGTAACATCGCGACCGGGAGTGCGGCACTGGCGTTGTTGGATCATGGGGCGGATTGCGTGAAAGTAGGCATCGGCCCGGGTTCCATTTGCACGACGCGCATCGTCGCAGGTGTCGGTGTGCCGCAGATAGGCGCAATTCAGAATGTCTCAAAGGCATTGCAAGGGACTGGCGTACCGTTGATCGCCGATGGGGGCATTCGTTATTCCGGAGATATTGCCAAGGCGATTGCAGCGGGTGCGCATTCGGTGATGCTCGGCGGCTTGTTTGCCGGCACAGAGGAAGCGCCGGGCGAAATAGAACTGTATCAGGGACGTTCCTATAAATCTTATCGCGGCATGGGTAGTCTGGGGGCGATGCAACAAGGTTCAAGCGATCGTTATTTTCAGGATGGCGAAGGCAATCAGGATAAATTGGTACCAGAAGGTGTCGAGGGTAGGGTTCCTTACAAGGGGAGCGTACTGGCGGTTATCCATCAGCTAATGGGAGGCTTGCGCGCCAGTATGGGTTATCTCGGATGCGCTGACATTGCCAGCATGCATGCCAAGGCGGAATTCGTTGAAATTACCTCATCTGGAATTCGCGAGTCTCATGTGCATGACGTACAAATTACCAAGGAAGCACCCAATTATCATATTGATTAACTTGGAAATTTAAGGTTGCATCCGAGCGTTGCGTAAAACTGGGTAAACGGTTTTACGCAACAGGTACTAAACATTTACTAGCGAACGATATGCATAAAAAAATTTTGATTCTCGATTTCGGTTCCCAATATACCCAGCTTATTGCGCGCCGTGTCCGTGAAACGCATGTTTATTGCGAGTTGCATTCATTTGATGTGGGCGATCAATTTATTCGTGATTTTAATCCGAGTGGCATTATTTTGTCGGGCGGTCCGAATTCGGTGACTGAAGGAGATACGCCGCGTGCGCCGCAGCTGGTGTTCGAGCTGAATGTTCCGGTTTTGGGTATTTGTTATGGGATGCAGACCATGGCAGCACAACTGGGTGGTACCGTGGAAAATGGACTGGTGCGCGAATTTGGCTATGCGGAAATCCGTGCCCAAGGGCATTCTGCCTTGCTTTCCGGTATCGAGGATCGTACCAATCAGCAAGGTCATGGATTGATTGATGTGTGGATGAGTCACGGTGACAAAGTACAGGCATTGCCGCCGGGATTTAAGGTGATTGCCAGTAATGCCACGACCCCTATTGCCGGAATGGCTGACGAAGTTCGCCATTTTTATGCGCTGCAGTTTCATCCTGAAGTAACGCATACACTGCAAGGCAAGGCGATGTTGGGGCGATTTGTACACGAAATATGCGGTTGCGCGCAAGACTGGAACATGCCTGACTATATCGCCGAGGCAGTCGAAAAAATTCGCGCTCAGGTGGGTCAGGATGAAGTGATTCTGGGCTTATCAGGTGGGGTGGACTCTTCGGTTGCTGCCGCCTTGATACACCGCGCCATCGGCGATCAACTGACTTGTGTTTTCGTCGATAATGGACTGTTGCGCCTGAATGAAGCCACGCAAGTGATGGAAATTTTTGCTAGTCATTTGCAGATGAAAGTGATCCATGTCGATGCCAGCTCCGAGTTTTTGCATCATTTGACTGGCATCACAGATCCTGAGAAAAAACGCAAGATCATCGGGCGCGAGTTTGTCGAAGTTTTTCAGGCTGAAGCCAAAAAGTTGCCCTTGGCAAAATGGTTGGCGCAAGGAACTATTTATCCGGATGTGATTGAATCTGCTGGTGCGAAGACCAAGAAGGCGCATACCATCAAATCACACCATAATGTTGGAGGCTTGCCGGAAAGCCTGCATTTGAAACTATTGGAACCGTTGCGTGAATTGTTCAAGGATGAAGTGCGTGAGCTAGGCGTAGCACTCGGACTGCCGCCAGGCATGGTGTATCGCCATCCCTTCCCCGGACCTGGTTTGGGCGTGAGAATCTTGGGTGAAGTCAAGCGGGAATATGCTGAATTATTGCGCCGTGCCGATGCGATTTTTATCGAGGAACTGCATGCAAACAAGGGGGGAGATGGAAAGTCCTGGTATGAAAAGACTTCTCAAGCCTTCGCCGTATTCTTACCCGTCAAGAGTGTAGGCGTGATGGGAGATGGCCGCACCTATGAATGGGTGGTAGCCTTGCGCGCGGTGCAGACACAGGATTTTATGACTGCACACTGGGCGGAGTTGCCGCATGCGCTGTTAGGTAAAGTCTCAAACCGTATTATCAACGAAGTGCGTGGCATCAACCGTGTGGTATACGATATTTCCGGCAAGCCGCCAGCGACCATTGAGTGGGAGTGATTTTGCGTCTAGCAACGTCTGGCAACACTGAGCAATAAACCCATGTAAAGCCCCGCAAATGCGGGGTTTTTTGTTTTTATGTTTGGCAATATCCGGCAACTTCAAGCAGCTACAAGCAGATATTTTTCATGGTATAGATCGAGGTATTGGAATTTTATGATACCATGAATCTTTATCAATACCATTTATGAAAAAAAAGACAATCATGGTATTTATATTTTAAATATAGTTAAATAACAATATGTTATGTTTATTTTTTAGTGTTTTATAATCATGGTATTGAATACGAGTTTTTAAGATTTTTTTTCTATATTTAATTTAAAGTTAATATAATACCCGTTATAAAACATATATATATGTACTACTTTAATGCCATGAATAAAAATGCTAACTGATACAAAACTGAAAAGCTTAAAACCGGAAGAGAAGTTATACAAGGTTACTGACCGTGATGGTTTGTATGTTGCTGTTGCAACGTCAGGTGTCGTGTCGTTTCGATACAACTACACAATAAATGGGCGACAAGAAACGCTGACAATAGGTCGTTATGGACAGATGACTTTGGGAGAAGCGAGAACTGCTTTAGTTGAAGCAAAAAAGTCTGTTGCCTCAGGTAAATCACCCGCACGGCAAAAGGCGCGGGAAAAGCAGAAGGCTAAAATTGAAGACTCATTCGGGGAGTGGGCCGAACAATGGTTGATTCGTTACCAGATGGCTGAATCCACACGAGACATGCGACGGTCAGTTTATGAACGGGATTTGAAAGTGCCATTTGGCCGTTTGAAGATGACTGAAATCAATCATGAAGATTTGCGCGCTCTGTGCAACAAGATTGTAGATCGTGGCGCTCCGGCAACAGCCGTTCAGGTGCGAGAAATTACGCAATCAGTTTATCGCTATGCAATAGAAAGGGGATATTTGTGTGTTAATCCTGCAGAGCTGATTAAACCAACTTCTATTGCACGATTTCAGCCCAAGGATCGTGCGTTGTCTCCGGATGAGATTAAAACGATGTATCAGTTTCTTGAACGTGTTTCAACTGCACCCACTATTAGGTTGGCTGTAAAGCTATTATTATTGACTATGGTCAGGAAATCAGAGTTAACTGATGCTACATGGAATGAGATCAGTTTTGAAAAGTCGCTCTGGACTATTCCTGGCGAAAGAATGAAACGTCGGAATCCGCATTTGATATTTATGTCACGACAGGTTTTGGATATATTTGTGGCGTTAAAGGTTTGCGCGGGTGGTTCTAGGTTCGTGCTGCCATCACGATATGATCCAGACATACCCATGAGTAAGGCTACCCTTAATCAAGTAACAAAACTGTGTTTTACTGCTGCCCAGAAGGAAGGAAAAGACTTGGAGAAGTTCGGTCCACACGATCTGCGGCGCACAGCTTCCACATTGTTACATGAGGCGGGGTATAATACGGACTGGATTGAAAAATGCCTTGCGCACGAACAAAAGGGTGTAAGAGCAGTTTACAACAAAGCAGAGTATGCTGAGCAGCGCAAGCAGATGATGCAGGATTGGGCTGACAAAGTGGACGGGTGGGTGACGTAAATGTTGTGTCAAGAGCATTTTTTACACAATACCGCAGTCTGGTTCGATTTAATTCCGTCAGTCAATTCGAAGGGTTTTTAGCAGTGGAGCTGGGCACTGTTGTGCTGCACTTTTTCGCTGCTCCATCCACTTATCTATTTCATCCAAGTCCCAAACGACCATGCGCGGAGTGAGCGCGAATCGACGTGGAAACTTACCAATTTTCTCCATATCAAGTATTGTCCTCTCGGAGAGTGGGACTTTGTTAAGTAGTTGTTTTCG
>CAIRBC010000410.1 GCA_903876685.1 uncultured Nitrosomonadales bacterium
CGATTTCCTGGCTGGCGTGGCGTATGATGCGTCGCGATTCGACTGCATTATAGTTGATCAGGCCGCGCGCGAGGTCACTGCCGTCTTCGGTGATGCAGGCGACAACCGAGCCGCGTTCAAACTCACCTTGCACGCTCACCACCCCGATTGGCAACAGACTCTTGCCTTCCTGGCGTAACGCCCGGATAGCACCCTTATCCAGCACCAATTTTCCGCTCACCTGAATATGGCCAGCCAGCCATTGTTTGCGCGCGGCAAGCGGCAGGGCAGGGGCGATCAGCAACGTGCCGATGGCTTCACCCTGCCTCAGTCGCAACAGGACATCTTGCTCGTGTCCGGAGGCGATCACGGTATGCGCGCCGCTGCGTGCCGCACGTCTGGCCGCGAGCACTTTGGTGATCATGCCGCCGCTGCCGATCTGACTGCCAGCCCCGCCCGCCATCAGTTCCAGTTGTGCATCGGTGGCTGAGGCTTCGGATACCAGCGTGGCATCCTTGTTTTTGCGCGGGTCTGCGGTATAAAGCCCGGTCTGGTCGGTGAGTATGAACAGGGCATCCGCCTCGATCAGATTGGCAACCAGTGCCCCCAGTGTGTCGTTGTCGCCGAATTTGATTTCGTCAGTTACTACCGTATCGTTTTCGTTGATGATTGGAATCACATGCAGTTCGAGCAGCGTGATCAGCGTGCTGCGTGCATTCAGATAGCGTTCTCGATTGGCTAGATCAGCATGGGTGAGCAGCACCTGAGCGGCATGCAAGGCATGCAGGCGAAAGCAGCTTTCATAGGCCTGTACCAGTCCCATCTGTCCCACGGCGGCAGCGGCCTGCAAGTGATGGATGGAAACCGGGCGGGTTTTCCAGCCCAGGCGTTGCATACCTTCGGCAATGGCCCCTGAAGAGACCAGTACCACCTCGACGCCGCTGGCTCTGAGTGCAGCAATCTGCCGGGCCCAGTTACCTAGTGCGGTCAGATCCAGACCCGCGCCTTGATTAGTCACCAGGCTGCTGCCTACCTTGACCACGATGCGTTTGCATTTGGATAACAGCGTATTCATATCAAAGGGTGTCTGTGTCGGATTCCTGTGCGGCGTCGGCGGCTGCCTGCTGTTCTGCGGCAGCCAGCTGTTGCAGGTGTTCCATGATTGCGTAGGTTAATTCCTTGCAGCCGTCACCGTTGATCGCCGAGATGGCAAAATGTCGGTCGAAATCGGTAAATCTTTCGAGAAAGGCGGCGATTTTTTCATCGCGGTCATCCAGCAAGTCCAGTTTGTTCAATACCAGCCAGCGGGGTTTTTGATACAGCAAAGGGTCATATTTATTCAGTTCATTGAGTATGGCAGTCGCCTCAAGCACCGGATCAGTCCCTTCATAAAGTGGCGCCAGATCGACCAGATGTAGCAGTAAGCGGGTGCGCGCCAGATGTCTGAGGAATTGGTGACCGAGACCCGCGCCTTCGGCAGCGCCTTCGATCAGTCCGGGAATATCGGCGATCACGAAACTTTTTTCAAGCGAAACCCGCACCACGCCCAGATTGGGATGCAGGGTGGTGAAAGGGTAATCGGCTACTTTTGGTCTGGCGGCAGAAACGGCGCGGATAAAGGTGGATTTGCCGGCGTTGGGCATCCCCAGCAGACCGACATCGGCCAGTACCTTCAGTTCAAGCTGTAATTCGCGTTCTTCGCCTTCGGTGCCAGCGGTGCACTGGCGCGGTGCCCGGTTAGTGCTGGACTTGAAGTGTATATTGCCCAGACCGCCGATGCCGCCTTGTGCCAGCAAAACCTTTTCGCCATCGTGAGTCAGATCGGCGATGACTTCACCGCTGTTAAGGTCGGTGATGACCGTGCCGACCGGCATACGCAGTACGACATCTTCCGCACCCTTGCCATAACAGTCAGAACCGCGTCCCGCTTCGCCGTTTCTGGCGCGGTGGCTGCGTGTGAAACGGTAGTCCACCAGCGTGTTGATGTTACGGTCTGCCAGCGCATAGACACTGCCGCCGCGACCGCCATCACCGCCGTTAGGTCCGCCTTTTTCGATGTATTTTTCACGGCGGAAACTGGCGATGCCATTGCCGCCTTTGCCTGCAAATACTTCGATCTTGGATTCGTCTATAAACTTCATGGGTAGGTTCTAGGTAATTAACGGCTATAAAACAAAAAAGCCCTACCTTGCGATAGGGCTGAATCGTTTCAGGGGCGCTGCTTCAAGCTGCCGCGACGATAGAAACTGTTCTGCGCTGCTGTGCTCCCTTGATGGCGAACACCACTTTGCCGGTAATCTTGGCAAACAGCGTGTGATCCTTGCCCATGCCGACATTGTCGCCGGGATGAAATTCTGTGCCGCGTTGACGCACGATAATGCTGCCCGCATTAATCAGTTCGCCGCCGTAGCTCTTGACACCCAGTCGTTTCGAGTGCGAGTCGCGTCCGTTACTGGTACTACCGCCACCTTTTTTTGATGCCATATTATATTCTCTCCTGTATTAAGCAGAAATTCCGTCGATGCGGATTTCTGTATAGTTTTGGCGATGACCCTGATTTTTCTGGTAATGCTTACGGCGGCGCATCTTGAAAATGCGTACTTTGTCGCCACGGCCATTGGATACGATGGTTGCCTGTACAGTAGCGCCCAACAGCAAAGGCTTGCCCACTTTCAGTTGGTCTGCATCGGCTACCATCAACACCTTGTCCAGTATAATGGCACTGCCTACATCGCCCAGGATGGATTCGATCTTTAATGTTTCGCCGGATGACACACGATATTGTTTACCGCCGGTTTTAATCACTGCATACATAACAACCTCGATTGACTGCGATTTCGCGAAGGCGCGGATTATACATAAATATTCGTTAGTGTCAAAAGCATTTTTTTAAAATGCGGGTTAATTATCCTTGCCGGTATTGCGTTATACCGTGCGAGGGTTCAATTTGCGTTTTTTGTAGGAGCGAGCTTGCTCGCGAATTAGTTTCGGTTTATTGATAATTTGGCATCCTTCATTTCTCGGTTTACACTTTACGCAATTACCAATGAGGTTCTAACGTTTCGGGGTTGAAAATCACCATAAAAAATAACATAACGATATGATTTTAATAAGTAATGTGGCCTCTAAAAGAGTATAATAATGGTTGTCTTGCAAACAAACCAACTCAGGAGGCCACAATGAATCATGGCACAA
>CAIRBC010000411.1 GCA_903876685.1 uncultured Nitrosomonadales bacterium
GGGACTGAAATGAAGGATGCTCAAAATTTGGCCATAGATTGCTGTACGAACAAGTGATATAGGACATGCTGGAGTCCTGCGAGGTGAAAACGATGTGTGAGTTGGCTGTGCGCGAAGGTGTGGACAATTGTTACTCAGCCGGATTATCAACCTGACGCTTCTGCCGCCATGGACGATTGCAGCGACTCTGAATGACACGATGCCGGATGACACGGAGCTGTTTGATTTGGAGGGGAATCCGGGGGGGGGTGAATAGAATTTGCTTTGACAAAATTGATGTTGTCGCGCAAAATTCCGCTGTAGGGTGGCGAGTTTTGAGGGACGAATGGCAGGTGTGTGCCATTAGCGGAACTTCGAGACTGTCAGGATTTTCATTATTTAGTTTACATCTGCACAAAAAACGGGGTCAGGTCTAGCTTAGTAGCACTTGCAAATGAACCTCCACAGATCATTCTGCACACTGTTGTAAAGTGTACTCAAAAATTTTCGGCAAATTGAGAAAGGTTGCTACTTTGCTAGACCTGACCCCGGTTTTGACTCTGATTTTGTTGGTGCATGGTAATCCGCAGCACGAACCAGATTGCCAGCAGATTGGCTGTCATCGCCACATAACCCACCGTTGAGTAATGGACTATGCGGCCGCTGGCATCTTGTGTGATGATTAATCCTGCCAGCAGAGTTGCCAAACCCATCGCGAAGGATTGCACGGTGGCGTTGAGTGACATGAAGGTTCCACGCAACCTGGGTTCTGCAGCGGAGGTGATGATGGCCATTGCCGGGATCATTCGCCCCGACACCAACACAAAAAAAGTGGTGGTGCAGCACAGCCAAAGCCACAGTGGTACCGCACCAATATGGGTTATTACCAGCAGCGGCAACATCGCTATCGCTGCGACCAGCCGGTAGACCTTCACCTTGCCCTTAAGATCTGCGTAATGGCCGATGCGTCGCGCGGTAAACAGGGTGGCAGCACCGCCGATCAGATAGATGTAGGGAATGTTGTGCTGCGGGATACCGACATTGCCCACTGCATACAGGGTGATATAGGGGATTACCGTGAAGCCGGAAAAGATGATCAGCGCGGAAAATAGCAGCGCGTTCAGATGATTGGTATCGCGCAACACGGCAAACATCGCGGAGAAAGGGTGCTTTTCCGGGCCGATATGACACCGCAATTCTGGCAGCACCCGTATCCCTACCATCATGAACAGGCAGACCATCAGGGCGATAAAGAAAAAAGGCGCGCGCCACTGAAAAAAATTGGCCAGCCATAGCGAAAGCGGCACTCCTGCCACCGTGGATAAGGAAAAGGCAGAGGAAACCACGCCACTGGCACGAGCCCGTCTTTCAAAGGGGATGACATCACCGATCACGGTTTGTACCAGCGCACCCATTACGCCGCCAAAGGCACCCGCCAGGCCGCGCGCGACCAGCAGCGCCGTATATCCGGGAGCGAGTCCGCAGGCCAGCGTTGCCAGTCCAAACAGCGCAAACATCAATAACAGCAGGCGTTTGCGCTCAAAACGGTCGACGAAGATGGCGGATAAAAGACCGGACAGCGCCGCGCTGAAACTGTAAGACGCAACCAGCAAGCCGAATTGATGGGTGTTAATGTCGAACGCGGCGATCAGAATCGGCCCCAGCGGCATCATGATCATGAAATCGAGAATATGGCTGAATTGAATGCCAGCCAGTGTCAGCAGCAGATACTTTTCGCGTTGCGGGGAGAGTGTGGGGTGCATTCAGCCTTTCAGATGACGGCAAGAAAAAAATCGGCAGGGATTTCCTGCCGATTGTGTTTGCAAGACTATTTGATGATCGGGTTCAGTTCGCCCTTGGCATAACGGGTGGCCATATTTTCCATCGATATAATCTTGATTTTGCTCGCCTGACCGGCAGCGCCAAATGCTTCGTAACGTAGTTTGCAGATTTCACGCATCGCCTTGATGGTAACGCCGAGGAACTTGCGCGGATCGAAGTCTTTGGGAAATTGTGAGAGATAACGACGGGTGGAGCCGGTAGAGGCCATGCGCAGATCGGTATCGATATTGATCTTGCGCACGCCGTGCTTAATCCCTTCGACGATTTCTTCGACTGGCACGCCATAGGTTTCACCCATCGCGCCGCCAAATTCGTTGATGATCTTCAGCCATTCCTGCGGCACGCTGGAGGAACCATGCATCACCAGATGGGTATTCGGGATACGCGCATTGATTTCCTTGATGCGGTCGATACGCAATACCGCGCCGGTGGGTGGACGGGTGAATTTGTAGGCGCCATGACTGGTACCAATGGCGATTGCCAGAGCATCCACGCCGGTGGCCTTGACGAATTCTGCCGCTTCGTTAGGATCGGTCAGTAACTGATCATGGGTGAGTGCCCCTTCCGCGCCATGACCGTCTTCTTTTTCGCCCTTGCCGGTTTCAAGCGAACCCAGACAGCCCAGTTCGCCTTCCACAGAAACGCCGACCGCATGCGATATTTCCACGACATGACGGGTGACGTCGACGTTATATTCAAAAGTGGAGGGTGTCTTGCCATCGGTCATTAATGAGCCGTCCATCATCACGCTGGCAAAGCCGGAACGTATCGCCTGGATACACACCGCTGGCGATGCGCCATGATCCTGGTGCATCGCGACCGGGATATGCGGATAAGCTTCGATCGCCGCTTCGATCAGATGGCGCAAAAAGGCTTCGCCCGCATATTTCCTGGCACCTGCAGAGCCTTGCATGATCACCGGGCTATTAGTCTCATCGGCCGCCTCCATGATGGCCTTGACCTGTTCCAGATTATTTACGTTGAAGGCGGGCAGGCCATAGCCATTTTCCGCAGCATGATCAAGTAGTTGACGCATAGATACGATTGCCATTATATTTCTCCTGGTAAATTGCTAGGTTAATGCTGCAAAAACTTCATAGATTGCGGTGATCACCTACCCGCATGATTTTCATGGTGTTAGTATGTCCGGCCTTGCCTGAAGCATCGCCGATGGTCATCACCACCATATCGCCTTCTTCGACCAGACCCAGTTCCACGATGGCTGCTTCGATCTGCGACCATTCTTCCAGTTGGCCTCTGGATAAGGAATGGAACTCGATCGGATACACACCACTGAACAGCGTGACCTTGGTCAGGGTTTCACGGAGCGGAGTCAGCGCAAAAATCGGCACGCCGACGCTGATGCGCGACATCCACAGCGGGGTAGAGCCGGACTGAGTCAGCGCGATAATCGCTTTCACCTTGAAATGGGCGGCGGCAAACAGCGCCGACATCGCGATGGACTGATCGATGCGGGTAAATTCCTGTTGTATGATACGGCGGTCGAACACATTATCTTCGATTTCCCGCTCTGCCTTGAGACAGATGCGCGCCATCGCTTCGATGGTTTCCACCGGATATTCACCCACCGCCGTTTCTGCCGAAAGCATTACCGCATCCGTGCCATCCAGTACCGCATTGGCCACGTCCGAGACTTCGGCACGGGTCGGAATCGGGTTATTAATCATCGACTCCATCATTTGTGTCGCGGTGATCACCAGGCGATTTTTGGCACGCGCCAGTTTGATCATGCGCTTTTGCAAACCGGGTACGGCAGCATCGCCCACTTCTACACTCAAATCCCCGCGCGCCACCATGATCGCGTCGGACGCATCAATGATACCACTCAGTTCCTGGATCGCCTCCGCGCGTTCGATCTTCGCCATCAACAGACTATTGCCGCCCGCTGCCCGCATCAGGCCGCGCGCCAGACGCATATCGTCGCCATTGCGCGGGAAAGATACCGCAAGATAGTCCGCCTTGATCAGCGCAGCCGTCTTGATGTCTTCCATATCCTTGACGGTCAGAGCCTGTGCCGTCAAGCCACCGCCCATGCGATTGATACCCTTGTTGTTCGATAACTCGCCGCCTCTGACCACCCGGCAAAAAACTTCCTGATCCCGGACTTCGATGACATCGAATTCCAGCATGCCGTCATTGAGCAACAGCACCGTTCCTCTGCTGACATCGTTAGGCAACTCTTTATAATCGAGACCGACGCGCTCTTGATTACCCAGCCCGTCATAGGCCGCATCGAGGATGAAAATATCATCCTTGTGCAGGATGATTTTGTTGTTCTCAAACTTGCGCACACGAATTTTCGGCCCCTGCAAGTCGGCCAGGATGCCCACACAGCGACCGGTAGCCGCTGCCGCCGCCCGTACCAGTTCGGCACGTTTGACATGATCCTGCACCGTACCATGCGAAAAATTCATACGCACCAGATCCACTCCGGCGCGTATCATCTGCTCAAGGACTTCCTGGCTACTGGAAGCAGGACCCAGCGTCGCGACGATCTTCGTTCTACGCAGCATAACTTCCCCCTTTTGCACAGCCGGTATTTCGCGTGAGCGCGCCATGCTACTGACCTGCCCTTTGTTCCAGAATTTCCACTGCCGGCAATTTCTTGCCTTCAAGGAATTCCAGGAAAGCACCGCCCGCAGTGGAAATATACGACACCTTGTCGTAGATACCATATTTCTGGATCGCGGCAATGGTATCGCCGCCTCCGGCGAGGGTAAATGCCTGGGTGTTTGCGATGGCCATCGCGATGGTTTTAGTCCCCTCACCGAACTGGTCGAATTCAAAGACACCGACCGGTCCGTTCCATACCACGGTGCCGGCCTGCATGATGATGTCGGCAATTTGTTGTGCAGATTTCGGACCTATGTCAAAAATCATGTCGTCTTCAGCGACCGCAGTGGCATCCTTGAGGACAGCAGGTTCATTTGAATCAAACTTTTTGCCGACCAGCACATCCACCGCGACCGGAATGGAAGCCCCGCGCGCAGCCATTTTTTGCAACAATAATTGCGCAGTAGGCACCAGATCAGCTTCGCAAAGCGACTTTCCTATCGGGTGACCGGTCGCCAGCAAGAAGGTATTGGCGATACCGCCGCCGACCACCATCTGATCAACCTTGTCGGCCAGGCTTTCCAGCACGGTCAACTTGGTGGAAACTTTGCTCCCGCCGACGATAGCCACCATCGGATGCGCGGGACTCAGCAGTGCCTTGGTCAGTGCGTCCAGTTCCGCCGTTAGTAACATCCCGCCGCAGGCTACTGGCGCATATTTAGCCACCCCGTGCGTCGAAGCTTCCGCCCGATGCGCAGTACCAAACGCATCCATCACGAATACATCGCAAAGCGCTGCATATTTTTTGGCAGTGCCTTCAATGTTCTTCTTTTCACCCTTGTTGAAGCGGCAGTTCTCCAGCAATACCAGTTCGCCATCGGCAATCTCGAAACCGCCATCGATCCAGTCTGCGATCAGGCGCACCGGCTTGCCCAGTTTATTGGCAATGACATGAGCGACCGGTTTGAGCGAATTTTCTTCGGAATAAACCCCTTCTACCGGGCGACCCAGGTGCGAAGTCACCATCACGCGTGCGCCAGCCTGCAACGCAAAATTGATGGTTGCCATCGAGGCGGTGATGCGCGCATCAGAAGTGACTTTGCCGTCTTTGACAGGAACATTGAGATCGGAGCGGATCAGGACACGTTTACCCTTGAGATCCAGATCGGTCATTTTGATAATGGACATTTTGTTCTCCTTGGTGAGCTTACCTCAAGCAGCGAGCAGCTTGGATGCCGACCCGCGCATCCGCAACCCGCTACCCGCTAAAAACTATTTGGACATGACGCGAACCATCTCCAGCACCTTGCAGGAATAACCCCACTCGTTGTCATACCAGGAAACAACCTTGACAAAGGTGCCGTCCAGCGCCATGCCTGCATCGGCATCGAACACCGAGGTGCAGCTCTCGCCACGGAAATCGGTCGATACCACTTTTTCTTCGGTGAAGCCCAGCACGCCCTTCATCGAACCCTCTGAGGCGGCCTTCATCGCCGCACAGATCTCGGCATAAGTGGCTTCCTTGTTCAGTTCTACCGTCAGATCCACCACCGAC
Organism: uncultured Nitrosomonadales bacterium; assembly: GCA_903876685.1. Classification (GTDB taxonomy): domain Bacteria; phylum Pseudomonadota; class Gammaproteobacteria; order Burkholderiales; family Gallionellaceae; genus Gallionella. The sequence goes on from CAIRBC010000411.1 coordinate 5,951, forward strand.
ACATCAGAAGTGGGTACGCGGAAAGCCATGCCGGTCAGCTTCTTGTTCAACTCGGGGATTACCTTGCCCACCGCCTTGGCAGCACCGGTCGAAGAAGGGATGATGTTTTCCAGAATGCCACGGCCACCGCGCCAGTCCTTGTTGGAGGGGCTGTCTACGGTCTTTTGTGTGGCGGTAGCCGCATGCACCGTGGTCATCAGGCCGCGCTTGATGCCCCAGTTGTCGTTCAGTACCTTGGCGACCGGTGCCAGGCAATTGGTAGTACAGGAAGCATTCGAGATGATGTTCTGACCGGCGTATTGTTTGTCATTCACGCCATACACAAACATCGGCGTATCATCCTTGGAAGGCGCAGACATGATAACTTTTTTAGCGCCAGCCGCCAGATGCTTCTCGGCAGTCTCTTTGGACAGAAACAGGCCAGTGGATTCGATGACGATATCCGCCTTGACTTCATTCCATTTGAGTTCTGCCGGATCCTTGACGGCGGTCAGACGGATTTTTTTGCCATTGACCACCAGTGTATTGCCTTCCACCGAAACATCGCCCTTGAAACGGCCATGTACCGAGTCATAGCTCAGCATATAAGCCAGATAAGCAGGCTCCAGCAGGTCGTTGATCCCGACCACCTCGATATCGGAAAAATTTTCCACTGCAGCACGGAATACCATGCGTCCGATGCGGCCAAAACCATTAATACCGACACGAATTGTCATTTTTTGTTCTCCTGTTAGTCTATAAAATAATTCAAGAAATTTCTCAATGGGTGTGTAACCGCGTTACGCTAAGACACGCTTGACGGCGCTCACTACCGCAGCAGCAGTAAGGCCGAAATATTTGAATAATTCTGGCGCGGGGGCGGATTCACCGAAACAATCCATGCCGATTACTGCACCTTCAAGCCCCACATACTTGTACCAACCACCGGTCACCCCCGCCTCTACCGCCACCCGTGCCACGTCCCTGGGTAATACGTCCTCGCGATATTGCGGGTCTTGCTGATCAAAAACATTGGTCGAAGGCATCGAAACCACCCGCACCTGGATGCCTTCTGTCGCCAGGGACTTTTTGGCCTCCAGCGCCAGCGTCACTTCGGAACCGGTTGCGATGATGACTGCCTGTAGCTTGCCTTCCGCTTCAGCCAGTACATAAGCGCCTCTACGGATGTTGCTGAGCTGTATTTTATCGCGTTTTTGAAAGGCCAGGTTCTGTCTGCTGAAAATCAGACTGGAAGGGCCGTCTTTGCGCTCGACGGCACAAGCCCACGCGACCATCGATTCAACTGTATCACAGGGACGCCAAACTTGCATGTTGGGGATGCAGCGCAAGCTTGCGGTCTGCTCTACCGGTTGATGGGTAGGTCCGTCTTCACCCAGGCCGATCGAGTCGTGAGTATACACAAAAATCACCCGCTGTTTCATCAGCGCAGACATCCGCAGCGCATTGCGCGCATATTCCGAGAACATCAGGAATGTGCCGCCAAACGGCAGAAATCCGCCATGCAAAGCCATGCCGTTCATGATATGCGACATGCCGAATTCGCGCACGCCATAGCTGATATAGTTGCCGGTACTAGCGCCTTTGACATGTTTGCAGCCGGTCCAGTTGGTCAGGTTGGAACCGGTCAAATCCGCAGAGCCTCCCAGAAATTCAGGCAGGGCAGGCGCTAGCGCATTGATTGAATTTTGTGAGGCCTTGCGCGTAGCAATGGTTTCAGCCTTTTCGTTAATGGCTGCGATGGCCGCCTCGATATGGGCAGACCAGTTCAGAGGCAGTTCTCCCTTGATGCGTCGCACATATTCTGCCGCCTCGGCTGGATAGGCCGCGCGGTATTCGGTGAATTGGTCATTCCATTGTGTTTCCAGAACTGCACCCTTGCTGCGCGCATCCCATGCCTGGTAGACATGCGCCGGGATCTCGAAAGGAGGATAGTTCCAGCCGATATTAATCCGCATCGCGGCCACTTCGGCATCGCCCAATGCCGCGCCATGCACATCATGAGTACCTGCTTTATTGGGAGAACCTGCGCCGATAATGGTCTTGCAGCAAATTAGCGTGGGCTTGTCGGTTACTGCTTTTGCAGCAATAATTGCCGCATTAATTGCCTCGGGATCATGCCCCTGCACTTGCAGCACCTGCCAGCCATAAGCTTCAAAGCGTTTGGGTGTGTCATCGGTAAACCAGCCATCGACATGGCCGTCGATCGAGATGTCATTATCGTCCCAGAAAGCGGTCAGTTTGCCCAGCCCCCAGGTACCCGCCAGCGCACAGGCTTCATGGGAAATACCTTCCATCATGCAGCCATCGCCCATAAAAACATAGGTATGGTGATTAACGATCTCGTGATCGGGTTTGTTGAATTCAGCGGCAAGCAACTTTTCTGCCATCGCCATCCCTACCGCATTGGCGATGCCTTGACCCAGCGGTCCACCGGTAGTTTCTACGCCAGGGGTGTAGCCATACTCAGGGTGACCTGGCGTCTTGGAATGCAATTGGCGAAATTGTTTCAGGTCTTCGATGGAAAGATCATAGCCTGTCAGGTGCAACAGCGCGTAAATCAGCATCGAGCCATGCCCGTTGGACAAGACGAAACGGTCACGATCCGGCCATTTCGGATTAGCAGGGTTATGCCGCAAGTGGTGGTTCCATAATACTTCGGCAATTTCCGCCATCCCCAGCGGCGCACCGGGATGTCCGGAATTGGCTTTTTGCACGGCATCTACAGCCAGCATCCGGATCGCGCCGGTAATGTCGTTATATTTGGGTGGTGTGATGTCGCGTGTCGCCGCCATGTTGTCTCCGGAATGTCATTGGTCGATTGGGTCGATGCATAGATAAATAGCGTATCAGCCCTGCATTTTACAGCAGCTATTGCCAGTTCATGGTTCTTCGCTACCTTTTTTTGTGAATTTAATGCCTAATTGTTTAAGTTTTCGATATAAATGGGTACGTTCCAGACCAATTTTTTCGGCAACTTTGCTGACATTACCCTGTTCTTTGCGTAAATGGTAGTCAAAATACAAGGCATCAAAATGATCCCTGGCTTCACGCAACGGCAAATCCAGCGGCAATTGCGAGCCTTCAAGCGGTGTTTTTTGTTCCTCCGGCAGCAACAACGGCAGCTTGGGTGCGCCTTCCCGGATTGCCTTGGCGATAGTGCTGAGCAATTTTTGTAATGAGATCGGCTTTTCCAGGAAATCCACCGCACCGATACGCGTGGCCTCGACTGCGGTTTCTATGGTGCCATGGCCAGACATCATCACTACCGGCATGGTCAACAAATCCTGCTCTACCCATTCCTTGAGCAAAGTGACGCCATCGGTGTCAGGCATCCAGATGTCGAGCAAAACCAGGTCGGGTTCACGTTCCAGCCTGAAAGCACGCGCTTCTGCTGCATTTTCAGACTGATACACTTGATAACCCTCATCGAAAAGGATTTCAGATAATAATTCACGAATGCCAATTTCATCATCCACTACCAGTATGCTTTTCATTGCGCCTCCATAATCAGCGGCAGGTACACCATCACCCGCGCGCCGCCATTCAAATTATTTTCAATAGCAATATGTCCGCCATGTTCTTCCAGTATTTTCTTCACAATGGCCAGTCCGAGTCCGGTGCCTTTGGTCTTGGTGGTCATATAGGGCTCAAAGGCGCAGGACAACACATTCTCAGGGAAGCCTGCACCATTATCGATCACCGATAACTGAATCTCCCCGTTCAGGGATGCTGTGCTCACGATAATCCCGGGATTCGCAATTCCTAGAAGCGCATCCTGGGCATTTTGCAACAGGTTGTGAATTACCTGACGCAACCGGGTTGCATCCCCGTTGACATAAAGCGGCGTAGCTTCCAGTTCAAGCACGATAGGAACAGCAATCGCTTCATACAAACCCAGCACTTCCCGGATCAGTTTATGCATATCCAGACGTGTCAGTTTCAGCGCCGGTCCCTTGGCATAATCAGAAAAGTCGCTCACCATGTTTTTCATCGCACCCACCTGACTGACGATGGTGTGCGTGGCGCGCTGCAATAGTTGCGCATCGGCTTCATCAAGCTTGCCGGCCAGTTTATGTTGCAGACGCTCCGCAGAAAGCTGGATCGGCGTAAGCGGATTCTTGATTTCGTGCGCCAGACGGCGCGCCACTTCTCCCCAGGCGGCCTGTCGCTCGGCTCTTAACAGATGGCTGATGTCATCGAAAACAATCACATGATCTCCACCTTGCGGCAAGCGGGTGCCGCGCATCAGTAAAATCTGGTTGCCGTTCTTGCACATCCTTTCTATCTGCCGTTGCCATTCGCCATTGGCGGTCTGCTCAAAAGCTTCGGTCGCGGTATGACAGAAAGAGCGTAACAGGGGATACTTCTCGGCAATTTCAGTCAGCGTCAACCGTTGCATTTCTAGTAAAGGGGCGGCGAGAATTTGCGCAGCACTGGTATTTACCGAACGTAGGCGCAAGCCGTCATCCAGCGCCAGTACGCCTGAAGAAAGATGCGTCAGCACGCTTTCCAGATGTGCTTTCGCACTTTCCACCTCGTAGCGCTGTTGTTCGCTGACCTGTCTGGCCTCATTCAGTTGACGAGTCATCTGGTTAAACAGACCGGTGAGCAGCCCCAGTTCATCGCTGCTTTGCACCGGATACTGCCCGGTAAAGTCGCCTTGCGCCACCGCTCGGGTGCCTTCCGCCAGCGCCTCCAGCGATGACCCCAATCTTTCACTAATAAAAAAAGCCGCTGACACCGCCGTCAGCAACACCACCAGCAGCGAAAGCGACAAGGTAATTGCATATAAGCGCTTCAACCCCAACCGCGACAGAGTCAACTCCTGATAATCGCGATACACCGCCTGTACGGTTTCGGCATCCGCCTCGATCTGCTTCGGCACCGGCTGAGTAAATTGCAGCACATATTGCACGCCAGGCTGGGTATTCGAATTAACCCTGACCAGTGAACGTAACATCAAACCCTTGTTTGGCAAGGTGTCGATGACTGAATGTTCACCTTTTTTCATGGCCTGATGCAGCAACTCGTTATCAGGCATTTCCGGTAGCAGTGATTTCCCGCTGGCAGCAAAGGCCAGCACATTTCCTTTAGCGGTGAACAAGGCCGCTTCCTGGGCAACCTTTTCGTCGACCAACTGCTTCAAGGCACGCTGATATTGGGCGGGTTGCTTCTCCGCAATCAATAACGCGATGAATTGAGTCTTTTTGGTCAGCTCTTTCAAGCTATTCTCAAGACCGCTTCTGCCTAGATTGAGTCCGCCTTCCAGCGCTTTTTCAACACGCACGTCAAACCATGATTCTATGCTCTTGCCCAGAAAATTAACCGATACCACATACACCAGGATACCGGGCAACACGGCGATCAGCGTGAAAAAGATCACCAGCCGCAAGGTGAGTCTTGCGCCGAATACCTTATTTCTGAGCTTGCTGCGCAAGCGCATCAACTGGTAGCCGACCAGCCCCGTCAGACTTAGTGCAAACAGGCCGGTCAAGCCCAGCAACACATAATAGCTGAGTGAAAATACCGTGCTGTTGGCGCTATTGCTGGACAATAAATACAGTAGCGTAATGCCTACCAGTATGCCGAGAAAATTCAGATATTTCACGTTACTCGGCCTTGCCACGCATTGAAACTTCAGCGGGTTTGATCACCCAGTTATACCATTCGGAGTTGAGATACCAATCCTTGCTAGTCAAGGCATTGACCTGCAACGGCAACGGCAATTGTTCTATGTTTAGGCGCAGTCGCACTCCGGCCATATAGTTGCCATTTTTTTTCATCCGTTCGGCGGGTATCACGGTCGAAGTTTGACGGGTCAACATGCTTAAAGCCTCTTCAAAGCTGGCAAAATTCTGGAACAGGGCACCGCGTGAAATGCGATATTGTCGGGTAAGTACGTTGTAAGAAAGTTTAATGGTCAGTTGACCCTGAAAAACATCTTCATCCAGCCAGTACCAGCGTGAGCGCGTCACCAGAAAATCGCTGACAAAATACAAGGGCACGCCGCTGGTCAAGGCCTGTTGCGCGGTAAAAGTGAGATTGACGTTATAACTGGCCGATAACCGATAACCATCCTCATTCAGACGTACCTCAGCCTTGTTCACCGAAATCCCTTCGGCATTAGCCTGCGGACAGAGTATAGCCGTAAAAAAACAGACCCAAAGGGCATATTTCCACAGGCGCAATCCGTATAGTGTCAACTGACTCATAACATCGTTTGTCCTGTCCTCAGTCATTTGTCGCTTGTCCTCAGAACTGCTTTTTTTCCAGCAGAGCATAAAAAAATCCGTCATGTTGATCGTCGGGGAATAATTGCTCTGGAATGGCAATATCCAGACGCTGCGCATCGGCTTGCAGTTCCAGAAACCGGGCAATCACCTGCTGATTTTCCTGTTGAAAAACCGAACAGGTGACATAAAGCAATTTGCCTTGTCGCGCCAACAGCGGCCACAACGCACGTAAAATATCCAACTGTTGAGCGGCGAAACTGGCAATATCCTTTTTTCGGCGCAACCATTTAATATCCGGGTGACGACGCACCACCCCGGAAGCAGAACAGGGGACATCGGCCAGAATACGTTGAAAGGGAAGGCCATCCCACCACGCTTGCGGATCGGCGGCATCACCGTGTATCAGTTGTGCAGTTAAATTCAGTCTCTGCAAGTTTTGTGCGATACGTTCAAGTCGCAGTGCATCCTTGTCCACGGCCACCAATTCAACCTGTGTACATTCCAGGATATGTGCGGTCTTGCCACCCGGAGCCGCGCACGCATCCAGCACCCGCATTCCCTCCTGTATAGCCAGTAACTGTGCGGCATATTGTGCTCCTGCGTCCTGTACAGAAACCAGACCTTCAGAAAAACCCGGCAATTTATTAACCGCTACCGGTTTTTCAAGTTGCAGCGCAGCAGGGGCAATGATTCGCGCCGGTATGCCCTGCAAGTTTAGTTGTGCCAGATAATCCTCCGTGGTAATCCGCCGATGGTTGACCCTGAGACTCATCGGCGGATGCAAGTTCCCGGCATCCAGTATTGCCAGACTTGCTTCGCCATATTGTGCTTGCAACATATCCATCCACCATGCCTGATAGCTGTAACGTCCGCTCTTTGAATGGGCAGCTTGCACCAGTAACGCCGCCTGATTGCGCAAAAAATTACGCAATATCGCATTAACCAGGCCGCCAAATCGCGCGTTAACGGTACGCACTGCGCGCACCGCATGATTAACCACCGCATATTGCGCCGCCTTGCTATACTGCAATTGATACAGTGCAACCAGCAGCAAGCAACGCACCCGCTCCTCTTCCAGCGGTTTCTTCAGCAGCAGCTCAAGTAGCGCACACAACTGACCGTAATAACGCAACGTGCCATAGCTTAAATCCTGTAACGCAGCGCGCTGCGCAGGCATCCAGGACTGACTTTGCGCTTCGTCCAGCACCTGATTCAGGTTGCGACCCTCTTTCATTACCTGTAGAACTACGCCCAAGGCCGCCAGTTGAATATTTTCCATTTAGCTGAACCGCGCGCCCGGCACGACGACCTGCAACAACTGTGCCGCCGTGACTGGTTTGCCACCGGGACGTTGCAATACTTCCAGCAACAAGCCGTCTTTCCCACAAGCCACCGTAATGCCGCGTTTGTCCGCCGCAACGACCAGACCTGGCTCGCCCGCAACTCCGGGTTGCAGTTTTGCCTGCCAGATTTTCAGGGTTTGCCCATTGAAGTTTGCATGACATACCGGAAAGGGGTTGAAGGCACGCACTGCACGTTCAATTTGTCGAGCCTCCTGCTGCCAGTCGATTGCAGCCTCGCTTTTTTGCAGTTTGGCGGCATAGCAGGCTGCTGCATTGTCCTGTTTGAGTGGTTCCAGGGGCTGGTGCAATGCCTGAAGGATCAGTTCAGCCCCAATTTCAGCCAGCTTGTCATGCAAGGTTTGCGCGTTGTCTTGCGCCGCTATCGGGCAACTTCGGCGCAATAGCATATCACCGGTATCCAGTCCTTCATCCATTTGCATGATGGTAATGCCGGTTTCACTATCACCGGCCAGAATGGCGCGAGGAATCGGCGCAGCCCCTCGCCAGCGCGGCAACAGCGATGCGTGGATATTCAGGCATCCCATTCGCGGCAACTGCAGCACCGCCAGCGGCAATATCAAGCCATAAGCCGCCACTACCATCACCTCTGCCTGTAGAGCCGCAATTTCCTGTTGTACGGCTGCATTTTTCAGGCTGACTGGCTGCAATACCGTCAACCCCTGTTGCAGCGCAAACTGTTTCACCGGGCTTGGGGTAAGCTGCATCCCACGGCCGGCCGGTCGATCCGGTTGGGTCAGCACGGCCACGATGCGGTGTTGCTGATGCAAGGCGGCCAGTGCACTAACCGCGAATTGCGGTGTTCCGGCAAAAATTATTTTCATCAGGCTTTACCCTAGAGTGTTTCGCGCAGGCGTTTCTTCAGCTTGGCGCGTATCCGGCCCTGCTTGAGTTGCGAAAGGTATTCGACAAACACCTTGCCTTTTAAATGATCCATTTCATGCTGAATACAGACGGCCAACAAGCCCTCTGCCTCCAGCGTGAAAATTTCACCTTTCTCATTTTGCGCGCGTACCGTCACTTTTTCCGCACGCTGCACCTTGTCATAAATACCCGGTACCGAAAGGCAACCTTCTTCACTAATTTCTACACCAGTGCTGGCGATGATTTCCGGGTTGATAAACACATTTAACTGATCATGCTCTTCTGAAATGTCGATCACAATCAACTGCTGATGCACATCCACCTGGGTGGCTGCCAGTCCTACGCCGGGTGCTGCGTACATGGTCTGCGCCATGTCCTGCACCAGCTTTTGCACAGCCTTGTCTACCTGCTCTATCTTCCTGGCTGGCTTGTTAAGCCGGACATCCGGATACTGCAAAATTTTTAAAATTGCCATATGCACTCCATAAACGCTTGCTTATTTGGGTGACTGGATGCAGAATTTAAAACTATGCAGCCGCATACCCCTTTATCTTGACCTTGTCGGAGCCCCCCATGCGCAAGATTATATCTCTGATTTGCTTTTTATTGCCGGTTCTGGCTTTCGCAGCTCCATCTGACACGCCTCCAGAGCTACGCTCTGATGCGCCCGACCAGCATGTGGTCATTAAAGGGGATACCCTCTGGGATATTTCCAAAAAATTCTTCAAGGATCCCTGGAAATGGCCGTATATCTGGGGTCTGAACAAGGAAACCATCAAAGATCCTCACTGGATTTATCCCGGAGACGTGATCATTCTGGATCGTGAAACTAAAACCCTGTTTTTTGGCAGGGGGGGCGCTAGTAACGTCATCAAACTTTCACCCAAAACGCGTATCAGTCGCAGCACACACGATGCGATTCCGAGCATACCTGCCAGCGTCATCGGACCCTTTTTAAGCCAGCCGCTGGTTATCGAAGAGGATTCGTTGAAAGATGCCCCCACCTTGATTGGCGCACGCGAAGGCCGCGTGATACTCGGTGCTCGCGATATCGGCTTCGTGAAAGGCATGGTTGAAGAAATGGGCACTAAATGGCAGATTTATCGCCCGGGGAAAACCTCTTTTATCGACCCTGATAGCGGTGAGAAACTGGGAGTGGAAGCGATTTATCTGGGCAGTGCCGAAGTCACCGAGTTTTCAACGATTAGTACCATCATCATCACCAGTTCCGTACAGGAAATAAATCAGGGAGACCGTCTGGTACCCGCTGCTAGCGCGCCTCCGAATATTTACCTGCCACGCGCCCCGGGTGTCCCGGTTTCAGCCCGCATCATTTCCGTGTACGGTGGCGTTTCGCAGGCAGGGCAAAACACACTGGTTACCTTGAACAAGGGCAGTCGCGATGGACTGGAGAATGGTCATGTGCTGGCGCTGCTGCGCAAGGGCGAGGATATTAGCTATCAACGCGAAAAATTTACTCTCCCCGATGAAAACTATGGGATGTTGTTCGTGTTCCGGGTATTCGACAAGGTATCCTATGCGCTGGTGATGCAAACGCACTTGCCGGTGCAATTGCTGGATCGCGCTAAAAACCCCTGATGGGCAGCACTGAGTCAGCTTAAGCGTGGATAACCTACTCGATGCCTGGCTGATGCTCAGCCTGACGCGCGGCCTGAGTGGCGCATCCTCACGCCGCCTGTTATCCCGGTTTGGCTCTCCAGATCAGGTTTACGCGGCCTCCTTCGATCAGCTAAATGAACTTGTCAAGTTTGAAACGGCTGCCGAGATTTGCAAAGGTATCAACGCTGAGTTGCTTAGCCCTGTCAAGAACTGGTTATTGGACAACAATAATCGCCTCGTCACCCTGGCAGACAGCGACTACCCGCAAGCGCTGTTGAATATTCCAGACCCGCCACTATTGCTGTATGTCAAAGGAAGGATTGAATTGTTGAACCGCACCGGCCTGGCGATTGTCGGCAGTCGTCATGCTACGCCGCAAGGGATTCATAATGCAGAAGCTTTTGCCGAAGCGTTAAGCAATGCGGGCTATTGCATCATCAGTGGCATGGCGCACGGCATCGATGCAGCTGCCCATCGCGGCGCACTGAAAGGCGTTGCTGGCAGCATCGCCGTGATCGGCACCGGCATGGACAAAATCTACCCGTCGGCAAACCGCGAGCTGGCGCATACCCTGGCTAGCCAGGGCGCGCTGGTTTCAGAATTTCCCTTGGGCACGCCGCCGCTCGGCAGCAACTTTCCACGTCGCAACCGTCTGATTAGCGGCATGAGCCTGGGCTGTCTGGTGGTCGAGGCATCTTTGCAAAGCGGGTCACTGATTACCGCACGCCTGGCGCTTGAACAAGACAGAGAAGTGTTTGCGATTCCGGGCTCGATACATGCGCCGCAAAGTCGCGGTTGCCATTCTCTGCTTAAACAAGGCGCAAAACTGGTCGAAAATGCGCAGGATATCCTGGAAGAATTTGGCGCTAACCCGATCAAAAACGTGCCTCCTGTACAGGCTTCGGACAGTGCATTGCTCGCCCAACTGGGCTATGATCCAGTCGATCTGGATAGCTTATCTGTGCGGTGCAGCTTGACGATAAGCCAGCTATCCGCCATGCTGTTACCACTTGAGCTGGATGGGCACATCTGCACCTTGCCCGGCGGCTTATATCAACGAATCCATTAATCAGAGTTTAATCATGTTTGAAATTTTGATGTACTTGTTTGAAAGTTATTTTAATGCAGGCAGTTATCCTGAACCGGACAAGCTCTCGCGCAAGCTCACTGCCGCCGGATTTGAAGGCGATGAGATCAGCGAAGCGCTGACCTGGTTATCTGCGCTCAAGCAGCAAAACACCGATAATTATCCTGAAGTGTTGGAACATACCGGTTTTCGCCACCTGGCCGCACTGGAATTGCGTCGCGTGGGTTTCGAGGCGCGTCAATTTCTGTTATTTTCCGAGCAGCAGCATATGATTTCACCGGTTGAACGCGAAATGATCCTCGACCGTGCCGTCGCGCTGCAACAGGATAATCTAAGCCTGGACAAACTCAAACTGATTATGCTGATGGTATTGTGGAGTCGCCGCCAGGATCTCGATCCCCTGTTGATCGAAGAATTGCTTACTCCGTTAAATTCTGCACAATTACATTAATACGATATCCGCATGGCAACCAATCTACTGATCGTTGAATCACCGGCCAAGGCCAAAACTCTCAAAAAATACCTGGGTGCTGATTTTGAAGTGCTGGCCTCGTTCGGCCATGTACGAGACCTGATACCCAAAAACGGCGCCGTCGAAACCGAAAATAATTTTGCGATGCAATACGAAATTATCGCGCGCAACAGCAAGCATGTGGATGCCATTGCCAAGGCGGCGGCGTTTGCCGATAACATCCTGCTGGCACCCGACCCGGATCGCGAAGGAGAGGCGATTGCGTGGCATATCGCAGAACTGTTAAAGAGCAAGCGTTCTCTGAAAAACAAGAACATGCAGCGCGTGGTTTTTTATGAAATCACCCAGAGTGCGGTGCGTGAAGCGGTGGCTCATCCGAGAGAAATCTCCATGCCGCTGGTCAACGCGCAGCAGGCCAGACGTGCACTGGATTATCTGGTGGGCTTTAATTTATCGCCGTTGCTGTGGCGTAAAATCCGGCCGGGGCTCTCGGCGGGTCGGGTGCAAAGTCCCGCCTTGCGGATGATTGTCGAACGCGAACTGGAAATTGAAGCCTTCAAGAGTCAGGAATACTGGACGGTGCATCTGGACAGCCACAAGGCACAGCAACCGTTTAGCGCAAAACTATTCCAGTATCAGGGCAAAAAGCTGGAGCAACTGAGTATCGCCAGCCAGGCAGAATATGACGCAATCTTCGCGACGATCAGCAATGCCAAACTCCCCCCTAAAGTGATTCGTGTCGAGAAAAAAGCCAAACAGCGCCATGCCGCAGCACCTTTTACCACTTCCACCTTGCAACAGGAGGCGGTACGCAAACTCGGCATGACCGCAGAACGTACCATGCGCACCGCACAATCGCTATATGAAGGCGTAGATATAGGTGGCCAGACGGTCGGCCTGATTTCCTATATGCGTACCGATTCGGTGTCGCTGGCGAAAGAGGCCGTCGCGGAAATACGTGATTACATACGCGACAACTTTGCCCCGGACTATTTGCCGGCTACCCAGCCCACCTACAAGAGCAAAACCAAAAATGCGCAGGAATCGCACGAGGCCATCCGCCCGACCTCGATACTGCGCGCACCAGAAGCAATAAAAAGCCATTTGACGGCTGATCAGGCGCGCCTCTATGAAATGATCTGGAAGCGCACGCTGGCCTGCCAGATGTCACCTGCACGCTTCGATACGGTCAGTCTGGACATACGACTGAGCGACGACCATACGCTATTTCGTGCCACCGGACAGACGCTGGTATTCCCCGGCTTTATCAGCGTCTACCGGGAGGATGTGGATGACGCAGAAGAAGAAGTGGAAGGCAAATTGCCACCGCTAAAGGAAGGAGAAGAGCTGCCGTTGGACAAGCTGTATGGCGAACAACATTTCACCCAACCCCCGCCGCGCTATTCCGAAGCCAGTCTGGTCAAGTCACTGGAAGAATATGGTATCGGTCGACCGTCCACTTATGCCACTATCATCTCGACTCTGCAAGCGCGCGAATATGCCATCATCGACAAGAAACGCTTTGTTCCCACCGATGTGGGTCGTGTGGTCACGCGCTTTCTGACCGATCATTTTACCCGCTATGTAGATTACGACTTCACCGCAAATCTTGAAGACGAGCTGGATGAAGTCTCGGAAGGCAAGCGTGACTGGATAGGCGTGCTGCAAGGGTTCTGGGGTGGCTTTTCGGTGTTGATCAAGGAAAAGACCAATATCGAACGACCCGTGGAATTGCTTGACGAGGCCTGTCCGGATTGTGGCAAGCCTCTAGCGAAAAAACTCAGTAAATATGGCAGTTTCATTAGCTGTACCGATTATCCCGAATGTAAATACAAACGCAGCGCCAGCAATGATGGTGAGGCAGAGGTCCCGCTTCGAATTGAATTGGGCTTACATCCTGAAACAAATAAAACAGTGTTGTTGTTGCGCGGTCCTTATGGACATTATGTACAATTGGGCGAGACGCAAAAGGACGAAAAACCCAAGCGGGTTTCCTGGCCGAAGGAAATGCCTATAGACCAGGCTGATTTGGGCAGTGCGCTTAAATTGCTCTCGCTGCCGCGTGAATTGGGGATACACCCGGAATCCGGAAAGAAAGTTATCGTCAATATCGGACGTTTCGGTCCCTATATAGGCCACGATGGCAAGTTCAAATCCATCCCCAGAAGTGACAGTATTTTTGTGATCGAATTGCCGCGAGCGGTGGAGTTATTAGCACAGGCGAGGGAAGGTAACGCCGTGTTACGCTCGCTGGGTGTGCACCCGGACGACCAGGCGCCGATAGAAATTTGCAATGGACGTTACGGCCCCTATGCCCGTCACGGCAAGATTAACGCCACCTTGCCCAAGAGCGTGACGGTTGACGAAGTGACGCTCGAAGAAGCGCTGGAGTTGATCGCCGCCAAGGTGGCTAAAGACGGGCCAGTCAAAGGCAAGGCAGCGAAAAAAACAGCAGTCGTCAAGGAAACAGGCGTTAAGGAGAAAGTGGTTAAGGAAAAAGTTGAAAAAATCAAGGCAGTGAAGGCAGTAGCGACTAAAAAGCCAGCGGCTAATAAAACAGCTGCTAAAAAGCCCGTTGCTAAAAAAGTATCTGCCAAAAAAACGGGGGTGGAAGCCTGATTTACAGGTCTCCAGGAATCTTCAAAATCATCTGCTTTTTGTGGGAAAAACATATGGTTTGTTGAACGGTAAAATGCTAAAACGTAGCGTGTCAATAAACCTAGTACATTGTTAAATATTATAATTTTAAACTTTCCACTCACACGCTTATTCGAGCAATTCAACATTTTCAATAATCATTTAATCATTTCTGAAAGGGGTCTGGACTATGGAATCACAAATCGACAGTCAGGCGGCTGAAGGGATACTGAAAAGTATACGCATTCCGCCTTGCCCGGAAGTGGTGGTAGCCTTGATGGCTGAAGTACGCCAGCCCGATGTGGATTTCTTGAAGCTGGTAAAGCTGATCAGTGGCGATGTCGGTCTTGCGGCATCGATGCTGAAAATGGCAAACTCTCCTTTCTTCGCGTTGCGCAACAAGGTCAGTTCCGTTAATCTGGCTGTGTCGGTACTCGGGTTGAAGAACCTGACCCAGATTGTGCGTAGTTCGGCGTTGCAAAATGCACTGGGCGGCGACAAAATAGTCATGGAGCGTTTCTGGGAACGCTCCAACTTGACGGCGGTGGTGGCTTCCCGGATGTCCGGGCAGTTGCACGGCATTTCCAGAGATGATGCTTACACACTCGGTTTGTTTCATGATTGCGGCATTCCGATCCTGATGCAGAAATTCCCCGATTACAAAGAAAAACTCGCTGCGGCCAATCAGTCAGCTAATCTGGTGATTGTCATCGAGGATCAGCATTACGCAACTAACCACGCCATCGTAGGCAATATGCTGGCGCGCAACTGGTATTTGCCTGAACCGATCAGTCAAGCCATCAAGGTACACCACGATCGAAGCATATTCACGCAACCCGATGAACGGACTACCCCTGAAGTTTGCAGTCTGGTGGCCATTACCATGATCGCCGAGCATATCGCCACCGCATTCCTCGGCAAGGTAGATGATGCCGACTGGATCGCCAGTGGTCAATTAGCGTTGGATTACCTGGGTTTGTGCAACCAGGATATGGATGACATCACCGATGACGCGCTGGACGAACTGGAAGAGATTCGCGCTTACCGTTAAGTTGGTTCAGGCGTAAATATTCGGTTAACCCATAGACTCCCACGAAAAGCAAAATCACCAGAGCCAGCCTGGTGGTGAGGCATGAACGAATTATTTGCGACCGAAATTACCACCCCGCCCTTCGGGCACCCCTCCAGCGGAGGGGAATGGGTGATCCAAAATATTTTCCTATTCTTAAGGCTTGGAATTTTATTCCCCTCCATTGGAGCTGATCTTTACCCGTAAATAAGCTGGACACAGGAAAAATATTCTGCTATTCTTAGTTCATGCAAATTTATGGACAAAATTTTACCGAGGATATTCTAGAACGTATCCGATTACGGGTGCGTGA
>CAIRBC010000412.1 GCA_903876685.1 uncultured Nitrosomonadales bacterium
CCTCGCCCGCTTGCGGGAGAGGGATGGGGAGATAACCAGCCACTTGGTTGCTGTCTTTTGGCAACCTAGTGGAGTGGCTAGTGGGTTCATCAGGGAAACGGGCATGATGGGTTTCATCATCAGGGGTGGCAATTTGCCATGTCCGTTAGTTCTTCCCACCACTGGAGGTGTGCCCGTCACGGCGGGGTGGTTTGTACTCAACGCGTCAATAAGCGCAGCGCATTGCGCCGCATGATAATTAAAACTCAACAAGCACGATGCAACGACCAGGATGGCTGCCTCCCATCGCTATCACCTCAAGTCTTGAAACGATCAACAGTGCCCCGTTGTTCAGTGGCCAGTGAGGCCAGATCTCGCGCCGCTGCGGCAGTCTGATTGGCAACTGCACTGTTGTCACACGCCATGGCAGCAATTTTTTCGATGCTGGAAGCTACATGGGCGCTCGCTTTACGCTGATCGCTGGTGGCACGGGTGATACTGTCCAAACCCTTATCCACGGCAGCCACGGATTCACTGGTCGCAGCCAGCACCCCTTCCACGGTTAACACAGAATCGCGACTGGCCGCGATATGCAGCATGGCATTATCAATAGAGAGAGTCACCGCATCCGACTGCTGCGCCAGTGTTTTGGTTATCTGGTCGATTTGATTAGCCGAGGCAGCAGATTTTTCTGCCAATTTGCGTACCTCATCCGCCACCACCGCAAAACCACGCCCCTGTTCACCGGCGCGTGCGGCTTCTATGGCTGCGTTGAGTGCAAGCAGGTTAGTTTGATCCGCCAACTCCTTAACTTGAGCCGTAATATTGGTGATGGCTGCGGTACTGGTCACGAACAACCCCACCGAATCGGCAATCACTTTTACAGTTGTCTCAACTTCGCTCACTCCGTCCCTGAGTCTCGACAGACTGGCATTTCCTTCTTCCGAGCGACGCAAACTTTCACTCGAATGTTCGCGGACTTGCTCAGCACTTTGTGCCACCAGCGCAATACTGCTCACCATCTGCTCAACCGCCGTCGCAGCGGAGGCGGAAGTTTCGCGCTGATTAGTCGATAAACTTGCAACATTATCCGCACTGGATACCAACTGTCGCGAAGCAGTTGATACCTGGACGGCAATGCTGCTTATGTGCTTTACCAGTCCGGAAAATTTGCCCATCATTTCATTAAAAACACCAGACGCGACCCCAATTTCATCCGAACCGGACACTTCCAGACGATGCGTCAAATCACCCTCTCCTGAGACGATAGATCTCAGACCCACTACCATACGATCTATCGGTTCGGTAACCGCACTACGAATAAAATACCAGATAAATGCGAGCAGCAACAGACTTGCTAACAAGGCAACCAGCAAGGTCTTGACTTGTTGCTGCTTTGCAGCACTGTCAATTTTGGATAGCGAAATCTTCATGCTGACGACACCGAGTGTGGCATTTTCCGGTGCATCATGACACTCAAGACAACTTTTACCCAGATAAGACTTCAGGTTTTTAATCGGTCGAATCGCGAGCAGATAAGGACCCTCTGCATCCTCAAGCACTTCGGTCATTTCCTTACCGCTCTTTATAATCTGCAATTCCTGATCTGTAGGGGTCGGATTTTTGTGCGGTGTGCTGGAAACTTTGGAACTCTTGACGCCGGAAAAGGCTATAGGATCGGAAATCACACGCAATTCACGGATCGCCTTGAGTTTCTTGATCTGATCGAGAAACACATCCTGCTTGTTCATCGCATCGACTATCATCAAGGCGGTGTAACCGGCCAGCGTGGAATCGTACATACTCAAGGAAAAATCGTCAGCCTGATCAACGGCAGCATGCCAGTTGCTGTGACCCTCCCAGAGTAATACGCTGACCCAGGCTACAATCAGCACCAGCCAAATCGACACCGTCAGGCGTATCCAAATCTTGATATTGCGAATTTGTACCATTACATTTTCACCTGAAACTTGCTGAAGAAAAAAATTATACTTTACTCAATTAAACAATTAGCTGCTCAGCCAAAGGTTTAGAGACTCAATTTATAGGTTTGATACTACAGTGATTTTAAAATATCTGCCTGATTTATGATTCGGGATTTAGCGCTTTAACTTACGGAACCCGTATTAATCCGACTCAACAAACAATGCTAATGCACACAAAAAAATTACAATTCATTCATTTGCAGCAGAAATACAGAGTTCCCTTAAAACCCAAAGCGAGTACAGCATTTTTTAGAAAACTAACATTTTAATTCTACTTCTTAAACATACCTTACATCAACAAAATTTTGGAGGAAGGTTAACATTTTATACAAAAAAGACTGAAGCTGACCTCAAACTTAACACTTACTAATCTCATTGGGTTAAATTCCCGTCCGGCACAAAGGCAGGTGTAGCCTAACGGAGTGGCTCTGAGTATCAAGACCCTGCATCAGCCTACGGTGATTTTCAATTTTATCCAAAACCCAAACGACATGACTAAAACAAAAACTATTTATTCCTGCACTGAATGTGGCGGACAGACTGCAAAATGGCAAGGTCAATGCCCGCATTGCACGACCTGGAACACCCTCATCGAAGCAGTCATGGAACCGGTTGTCAAAAGTGTCAACCGGTTTGCTGCGTTGGCGAGCAGCGGCAAAGTACAAAGGCTCAGTGAGGTCGAAGCGGCGGAAGTCCCGCGCACACCTACTGGCATTGAGGAATTTGACCGTGTGCTGGGTGGGGGGCTGGTGTCGGGGGCTGTGGTGCTGATCGGCGGTGATCCGGGCATCGGCAAGTCCACGCTGTTGCTGCAAGTGCTGGCACATCTGTCCAAACAACAAAACACCTTGTATGTCAGCGGCGAAGAGTCCGCACAACAGATCGCCTTGCGCGCCAGGCGCCTGGCGCTGGACGCGCGTTCCCTGAAACTGCTACCTGAAATTCAACTGGAAAAAATCCAGGCAACCATCGCACAGGAAAAGCCGGATATCGTCGTGATTGACTCCATTCAAACCGTCTATTCCGAACAACTCAGTTCTGCGCCTGGCTCGGTGGCGCAGGTTCGTGAATGTGCAGCCCAATTGACACGCATCGCCAAGAGCCAGAATATCACCATCATCCTGGTCGGACATGTGACCAAGGAAGGTGCGCTGGCTGGACCACGCGTACTGGAGCATATCGTGGACACAGTGCTCTATTTCGAAGGCGACACCCATTCCAGCTTTCGCCTGATACGCGCCTTCAAGAACCGCTTCGGTGCAGTCAATGAACTGGGTGTATTTGCGATGACCGAAAGAGGTCTGCGAGAAGTAAGCAATCCCTCTGCGATATTCCTTTCGCAACATGGCTCACAGGTCGCGGGTTCCTGTGTCATGGTCACGCAGGAGGGAACTCGCCCCCTGCTAGTCGAGATTCAAGCGCTGCTTGACGAAGCGCATTCTCCCAATGTACGGCGTTTATCGCTGGGTCTGGATCAAAATCGACTGGCGATGCTGCTGGCGGTATTGCACCGCCATGCCGGTATTGCCTGTTATGATCAAGATGTATTTATCAATGCGGTAGGGGGTGTAAAAATCACCGAACCGGGTGCCGACTTGGCGGTGATACTCGCGATGGTGTCCAGTTTGCGCAATAAGCCGCTTCCGGAAAAAATGGTGGTATTCGGTGAGGTCGGTCTGGCCGGAGAAGTACGACCGGTGCAACGCGGTCAGGAACGCCTGAAAGAAGCCGCAAAACTGGGCTTCACTCAGGCCATTATTCCCAAGGCAAATGCACCCAGGCACGCGATTACAGGGATGGAGATCATTGCGGTAGAACGTGTCGAAGAAGCGGTGATTCAGGTACGTTAGCAGTTTTCTGGAAAATTTGATCGCCTCATAGTTAATAACTAACGTTTCGGGGTTCATTTTAACGTAATAATGTTCTTTAAATACTTGATTTACATGGCTTCCAGCCGCATGGTACGTGTGTCAAGTTGCAAAGCTTGCGCAAAGAAATTTTCTACATGTCGTTCGATTGTCTCCATTACTTGCCCGAGCATGTCGCCGAACTGTATTTTCAACTCATCCAGAGCTCCAGCAATCACCGCGTGAAACATATGCCACAATCTCGTGGCATGATCGATGGCCGTTGCATTCGAGATGATCTGGTTTCGAATATCAGAAATACCGTTGGCTTGCCTGCTCGACTTGGCCATCACTAACATACAAAATCGCATTGCAGTCAGATGGATAGAGGCAACATACGCCGCATAGTGGTTACTTTGTTCTTGAAGGAATCCCAAATATTGCTTGGCTTCCTTGAAATACACTTCGATTGCCCAACGCATTGCATATAGCTCCAAAATTTGTTGTGGCGCAAGACTGAGATCCGTCGTCAAGAATGCAGCCCAATCATGTTTCCCGACTTGCTTCTTGTCATCTTCGACCATGCCACGAACAAATAGCAAGCGAACCTTGATCCACTTTTCTGCCTCTTCCGGTTTGTTCAAATTCAATTCAACATCCAGAACTTTTGCTTGATACTGCTGACCAGCAATCTTTTGCCATTGACCACGTACGCAGTGCTGAAAGAGAGAATTCAAGTCCATATCCCGGCGGATAAACTTTCCCATACGGTATTCGGTCAACCGATACTTCATGGTGTTTTTTTTCATCCGATAAATTGGGATCAACAATAGCTCAGAAGCCATACTAATCATTGCCTTAGTACCAAACCAAGCATCGGCCAGCAAGTATAGCGCATTAATTCCAGTGCGCTGTGCACGGCGAATCATATCTCTCGCCATTTGTGGCTTGGTCTGGTTGACCGCCACTTTATAACGTTTCGCAGCTACGCTACGTCCGTCACAAAACGGCTGGTGCAGCGCTTGAGCTTTGGATTTGCTGATAAATAATTCACTATCAACAGGTACGAATCCCTCAGCACTGCTTAATCCCAAGGTTAAAACCTGCTGTCCCATGACGCACCGTCCAGTAGTGTGGTCAAAGTGACTGGATACCCCAGGCATCTTTTTGCCAAAGCGCACCTTGATCGAATCATCTATCGCCCAAGCGCTTGATTGAAAAGTTGTTTTTAGTTTTTTTGTTGTCTGTTGCGCTATTTCCAAATGCAGGCGACGCCAATTCCAGTCCTCATGATTCAGTGCTGCATACAGGGTGTCTTTGCTGGCTTGCGTGAAAGTTTTTATAGATTCCCGTGCGAACATGCCAACCGAGTCCACTTTTAACCAAACCCAAATCATCAACGCGTAAATAACTTCACTTTCCGGCGCACCAGAGCGTTTGTGAAAGCGTAGCCGATTTAGTCGCGCCTTCATGCCCATCTGCTTCCAAAGATCGGCAAATATGTTGTCGAGGAGACAACCGGCATCGCGAAGTAAGCTCGCAGTTAATTCTGGTAGTGCTTTTGTTTTTGTGCCATGATTCATTGTGGCCTCCTGAGTTGGTTTGTTTGCAAGACAACCATTATTATACTCTTTTAGAGGCCACATTACTTATTAAAATCATATCGTTATGTTATTTTTTATGGTGATTTTCAACCCCGAAACGTTAG
>CAIRBC010000413.1 GCA_903876685.1 uncultured Nitrosomonadales bacterium
GGGCAACACTTTTTTGATGCTCCAGCTTCCTTGCTGGCTGGGATGGTAATAATGCTGCTCGACAATTTTCAGCAGATCGACGACACGCTCATTGATGGCGAGCAGAAAGCGCTTCAGCTTCGAAAAACGCTTCGCCAGTCCCTTGATGCGCGCAGTCTCAAAACTTGCGTTGTAGACAAACACCGGGCCGCGATCACCGCAGGCGGAGACCAGTGCCTCGACGAATGCCTTTGAAGGGTCTTTCCCGGAAAGGTCGATGAATGAAGGATTGCGGTTCCAGTTTTCCGGTGCGAGACAGGCGGTGCATGCTGGACTGGAAGGGTAATTGTTGATAGGGTCGCGTCCCTTTCCAGATGGGGACGGCAAACTGAATCGTCTCGAAATCGAGGAAGTAGGCGTGGCGCAACAAATCATGACGCACAAACGCTGATAAAAACTGCACCCCAAGCGACTCAACCTGTCGCAATGATGATGGATGCTGTGCTGCTGGAGCAGCCAACCGCTGCTCGTCAATAACTAGGAGATTGCCATGATACCCTCACCCCCCGCCGAAGCATTTGATGCTTTATATTTGAACGCGACTCTGGAAAAACTTGGCAATGTTCTGAGAAAAGCCAATTTTGAAGTTAGCTATTTCCGCAAAGAGATTGAAAGTCTCACCAGCCAGCAGGAGCTTCCGATCGCCTACCGGCAAGCTTATGGCAGGATCGTGGCACTGCTTGCAACAATCGAGCAGGCGATTGGTGTTGGCGAGAGCGCAGGACTGAATATGAAATTGGAGATCCTCGAGACCGGGCGGGTGGAATGGAGCGCTCCGGAAGATGCCGAGCTCATCACCGCCGTGCAGGAGACGATAGCAGAGATCAACCGCGCCGAGACGAGGTTGCACGGTGTCGTCGAGTCCGCACGTAAGGCACTGCTCGAACACGCCGATCCGGGGCTGATCGACTGGACCATGCGTTTCGAGTACGAGTTCTCCATCCTTTTCGATCATGGCCCAACTCGGCGCTTCTATGAGACCTGCTGCGATGACGATGAGCCGATGCGTGTGAGCCTTGGTTGCTATCTCGACTCTTTAGGCAAATCGGAAGACGGTGTGATGCCGGAAAACTGGAACATCTTCGAGGCCTTCGAAAAACACCCATTGAATGCTGGTCATCACGGCTATTTGATGCACTGCATCCTCGAACACAGCCAGATCCCTTGGCAGTTGCTGCCCAGCATCAGAGAGATCGAGGTCAGCGTGGAATTTCGCGATACCGAAGCGGCGTGGAAAAGACCGGACGATATTCACACGAGGTTGTTACCTGGCGTGTTCCGGGCATAATGTGGCCATGCCATGATCGGTGACAAGCACGCCTGGCTTGCCGCAATCTTCACAGATTTGCAATGATTGGTTCAACGCGGCAAGCCTGAGTTCGCTGATACGTTCATCCAACCCCAGCGGACGGTCTCCGGCAAAGACTATAAAACGGAGTGATCCGAACTTTTCCTTGACCTGCCGGCACCATGGCCATTCAGGTGAATCAGGGCTCAAACCGCTTTCACGCGCTGCCGCCTCAATGTCACGGGACAATTTATAAACCAGATCAAACCAGCCATCGCCACATTCGAATCCATGCTGCATGGATGTTGTGTTTTGGTCACGAAACAGATGAGGGAAATCATCCAGCAGTTTTTTTGATAATGCTTCGTTCATTTTGGCATCACCTATCAGATAACAGCCTGGAAATTAGTTTGCAATACAGTCTCTCAGTGCTTTTTTAGCCAAATCGATAGTAATGGGCCGGCGGTGGAATTTAGAGTAAGCCCTGACTCTACATAAAGCGCCTTCCAGTTCTCTGATGTCCGAATTTACATGCTCGGCAATAAAAAAAGCCACATCCTTATTCATGGAAGTTTGAGAAGAAGCAGATTTACTCAATAAAATATCAGCCCGCGTTTCCAAATCCGGCTGGCTTAATTTTTACAACCTTGAACGTCCGCATCAATCGCTGGGAAATTTGACGCCAGATGTCGTGTATCGTACTGCAATAGGTGGAGGTGCCATGATCGTAGATAAATATCCGTCCGAAGATAATGCAAAAAAATCGGGAAACAAAGAAGCAAAAACAAAA
>CAIRBC010000414.1 GCA_903876685.1 uncultured Nitrosomonadales bacterium
CTTGCGGGAGAGGGATGGGGAGATAACCAGCCACTTGGTTGCTGTCTTTTGGCAACCTAGTGGAGTGGCTAGTGGGTTATTCAGGGAAACGGGCATGATGGGTTTCATCATCAGGGGTGGCAATTTGCCATGCCCGTTAGGTGGGAGCCCGTTTGCTGGGAAAGTAATTCGCGAGCAAGCTCGCTCCTATAAAAAACGCAAATTGTGCCCGCACACGTTATAATTGCTTGACAATTTATTATAAGGCTCGAATTTTTACATTACCATGCTCCCAACAAATGCGTTAACCCTACCATGACCCAGGAACACACGTCTGCCGAAGTCCTCCCTCATGTCATCGGCATTGGCTCTTCTGCCGGAGGGCTTGAGGCGCTCAGCCAGTTTGTCGCCGGATTGCCGCTGCACTTGGGTTGCATTTACGTCATCGCCCAACATATGTCGGCAACACATCGCAGCCTGATGGCCGAGATATTGGCGCGTGAAACATCGGTGCCGGTCAGAGAGATCCAGAACGAAGAAACCCCAAAACCAGACACTATTTACATCATTCCGCCCGGCAATAATCTGACTTTTAAAAACGGGCGCTTTCATCTCACCATCCCGTCGCCGGAGGTTGCTCCCAAACCCTCGATCAATATGCTGTTCCAGTCCATGGCAGAAGAATTCGACGAGCGTGCCGTCGGAATCATACTATCCGGCACGGGTTCTGATGGCACACGCGGTCTGCGCGCAATCAAATCCGCCGGAGGCGTGACCTACGTACAACTGCCGGAAACGGCCAAATATGACGGTATGCCCCGTTCCGCCATTGATGCCTGTCTTGCCGATCGCATCCTCGCACCCGATCAGATGGGCCATGAACTGGAAAAACTGATACGTTTTCCCGGCATCATCCCGGTGATTGATGGCACTGAACAACGAACGGCGGAACTGTCCACGCTTTTCGAACGAGTCAAACTGCACACTAAAATAGACTTTTCCAATTACAAACTGGCCACCGTTCAACGCCGCCTGCAGCGACGGATGATCGCCACCCAGACCGACACACTCGCCGCCTATCTGGTTTATACCGACGCGCATCCAAAGGAACTTGATGCACTCGCCCGTGAAACCCTGATCTCGGTGACTGAATTTTTTCGCGACAAGGATGCCTTTAGAAACCTGGAGCGGTTCGCACGCGAACTATTATTGCGCAAGGTAGCCAATGAAGAGCTACGCGTCTGGGTAGCCGGTTGCGCAACCGGCGAAGAGGCTTATACGCTGGGGATACTTTTCTCCGAGCTGATCGCCGAATGCGGCAGCAAGGTGCGTCTGCAAATATTTGCCACTGACATCGACAGCAACGCGCTCACCGTCGCCAGACGCGGCATTTACAACAGAGGCGCAATGGAAGAAATGCCGGAGGCGTACATAGGACGCTACTTCCAGAGCAGCGGCAACGGTTATGAGCCCGTCAAATCATTGCGTGACTGCGTCACTTTCGCCAGGCAGGATGTCACGACAGATCCGCCTTTTCTGCGTATGGATCTGGTCACTTGCCGCAATGTCCTGATCTATTTTAATAGTGAATTACAGACCAAGGTGCTGTCTACCCTGCGTTTTGCGCTGCGCGATGACGGGATTTTATTCCTCGGTCGTTCCGAAACGGTCAGCCAGCAAGAAACCATGTTCCAGGCCGCAGATCGACGCTCACGTATTTTCCGGCCGAGGGGGCAGGGGCGCACGATGCCGATGCCTGCGGTGACAACCAACAAACTGGTGCGGGGTCGTCTCAAGGCTGCTGAGTCAGGACATCGTTCACTGGCCAACACTCAGGAATACCTGTTTCTGAATGCGGTCGCTGACCAATTCGGCCCGGCTATGCTGATTGATAACACCTTCCGCATCCTCATCAGTCATGGCGAAGTCAGTCGTTTTATCAATTTTCCCTCGGGCGTGCCCGAAATGAATCTGGCTCAACTGATTGTTCCTGAGTTTGCCAATGAAGTGCTGGCAACCCTGCACCGGGTACGACGACGCAAGACCAGTGCCTTCAGTCGGAATCGCCGCCTGGCTACCATGAACGGTGAGGTCTGGCGACTGGCGATACACCCGCTGGTAGCGGATATCGACAACGAACTTTTCCTGGTGGCCTTCGAGTCGATGACCCAAGCCAAGCTTGAAAGCCTTGAGGATACGTCAGCTAACCAGCTTGAACATACACAGGACGATGAACTGGCGACCACGCGTGAACATCTGCAAACGTTGATGGAGGAGATGGCCGCTTCCAGCGAGGAAATGCAGGCGTTGAACGAGGAGATTCAGGCCTCAAATGAGGAATTGCAGGCCATCAACGAGGAACTGGAAGCCTCCAACGAAGAATTGCAGGCGAGCAACGAGGAACTGGTCAGCGTCAATGACGAGAGCCAGATCAAATCAGCAGAACTGGCGGCCATTAACAGCGAATTTGAAAGTTTGTACAATACCCTTGACTTTCCGGTGCTGGTGTTCGATACCGATCTCTTGCTCAGACGTGCCAATGGAGCTGCCACCCTGACTTTTGATCTACCGATGTCACGTTCAGGGCAGCACTTCAACCAGCTCAAACTGCCGCCTTACCTTAACCAGATCGAAAATCGGTTGCTGAAGGCGCTAAGCAGTTGCCGCAAGGAAAATTTCACCACCGAGAATGATACCCGCACCTTTCAGGCTTTTATCAACCCGGTGTTGAATCAGACCGGCACGGCGCAAGGGGTAGTGCTGGTGCTGATCGACAATACCAACCTGCTGATGGCGCAACAGAAAACCCGGGAAAGTGAGAAACGACTGCAATCTATCATGAACCATTCGGTTTCGCTGGTATGGCTCAAAGATGCAGCCGGGCGCTATGAATTTGTCAATCAGCGTTTCGAGGAAATGTTCGGCATCAAATCGGCTGAGGCACTCGGCAAGACCGACCAGCAATTGATGAGTTCAGAGATTGCCAGGCTGATGCGCGGCAAAGATCTCGACACCATGGGCAAGCTGGACGCGATCGAATCGATCGATGAGTTGCCGCTGCCCAATGGAACGATCTGGCTGGAATCTATCCGCTTCCCTATTTTTGACCAAAATGGTGCCGTTCGCGCCATATGCACC
The DNA here is from genome assembly GCA_903876685.1 of uncultured Nitrosomonadales bacterium. GTDB lineage: Bacteria > Pseudomonadota > Gammaproteobacteria > Burkholderiales > Gallionellaceae > Gallionella. The sequence goes on from CAIRBC010000414.1 coordinate 3,118, forward strand.
CAGGCCAGCGATGTCACGCGCAGCCGGCATGCTGACGAGCAATTGCGCCTGGCAGCCAAGGTATTTGACCGTGCTGGCGAAGCCATCGTGATTACCGATTCGCAAGGAATCATCATTACGGTTAATGATGCCTTCACCGCTGTGACTGGCTATGTGCTGCAAGAAGTCATCGGCAAAAAAACCAGCATCCTTCGCTCCGGAAAACACTCGACAGAATTCTATGCCGCCATGTGGCGCAGCTTGCTTGAACTGGGTTCCTGGCAAGGGGAAATCTATAACAAGCGCAAGAACGGCGAAATTTATGCCGAATGGCTGACCATCAATTCCGTCAAGAATGATGATGATCAGATTGCCAATTATGTTTCCATTTTCAGCGATATTACTGCGATCAAGAGTTCGCAGCGACGCATCGAATTTCTCGCCACTCACGATGAACTAACCGGCTTACCCAACCGCAGCCTGTTGATTGACCGGCTCAAGCACGCGGTCTCCCATGCCAAGCGACAGCAGCAAAAAATCGCACTACTGTTTATCGACCTGGACAATTTCAAGAATATCAATGACACCCTGGGTCACGACATCGGCGACATCCTGCTCAAGCAGGCGACCAAACGACTGCAAGGCTGTGTGCGGGATTCCGACACCCTGGCTCGACTCGGCGGCGACGAATTCGTGGTTATTCTCAGTAATGTGGAACTGGCGGTAGTCAACAAGATCGCCAGCCATATCGTCGATTTTCTCAGTGCCTCGTTCCAGATCAACGACCATAATCTGTTTGTCAGCGCCAGCATCGGGATCAGCATCTTTCCCGATGATGGCGAAGACAGCAACAGTCTGCTAAAGAATGCAGATACCGCCATGTACCGTGCCAAGGATCAGGGACGCAATCAGTACCAGTTCTTTGACGATGAGATGAAGGTGGTGGCGTTGCAGCGCATGACGCTGGAAACCGGTCTGCGCCTGGCGCTCGAAGCCGATCATTTTCGCATGGTGTACCAACCCAAGGTGGATATACGCAGCGGCGCAATTATTGGTGCAGAAGCCCTGCTGCGCTGGTGCGACCCGATGCTGGGTGAAGTCTCCCCTGCCCAATTCATTCCTGTGGCGGAAGGTTGCGGCCTGATGGTGGCTATCGGCAGTCGGGTGTTCGAAATGGTGCTTGCTCAGATTGCCGAATGGCGGGCGCAAGGCATCAAGGTGCCGAACATTGCGATCAATGTCTCGGCGCATCAGTTGCGCGAGACTGATTTTGTTGAGAAAACGGCCAGCCGGATCGCAGCGGCCGGTGTTCCAGCTGCCAGCATCGGCATCGAACTCACCGAGAGTGCCTTAATGGAACGTATCGATATTATCTGCGATATGCTGGTGCGGTTGGCACAGTTAGGTGTTTCCTTGAGTGTCGATGATTTCGGCACTGGCTATTCTTCGCTGGCCTATTTGCGCAAACTACCCATACATGAACTGAAGGTGGATCGCAGCTTCGTGGATGGCATCGCCAACGAGCCCAATGACCGATCGATTGCCAAAGCAGTGATTGACATGGCACATGCGCTGGGTTTACGAGTAGTGGCGGAAGGCGTTGAAACCCTGGCACAACTAAAGGTGCTCGAAATCGAAGGCTGCGACATTGCACAGGGTTATTTTTTCCACCGACCACTCAGCCCGGAGGCTTTCAGTATGCTGCTCAACCGGGGATTAGCCTGAGACAAATATTCCTTGACCTATAACCTTGGAAAATACTTATGAATGATGAAAATGCGTTGCTGAAAAAACTGACACAAGAATGCGAAGCTGAGCAACTTCATCTTTCCGGAGCGATCCAGTCGTTTGGCGCGATGCTATGCCTCGAAGAGCAATCTGGCCTGGTGACTCATGCCAGTGCCAATCTGGCAGAATTCATTGGCATTGCACCCGGCGACCTGCTCGGTCGGAGCCTTGCAGAATGCAACTTGCTGCCGCCCTCAGCCCTTGAAAATCTGCCTGTCAACCCGGGGCAGACGCTTAGCGTATCCCTGCATAACCACATGGATGCGTTGCTGATTCGCGGCAATAATTGCCTTCTGCTGGAGATTGAACGGTGCACAATCACACCCTTGCCGATTCCACTTCATCACTATCAACGACCGCTGATGTATGCACCGCGCGATTCGAACGAACTCATCGAATATCATCATGTCCTGTTGCAGGCTTTTCGCGAGCTAACCGGCTACGAACGATGCATGGCCTACCAGTTTCACGAAGACTGGTCAGGCAAAGTGATCGCGGAAGTCACTGCCAGTGGAATGGGCAGTTATCTGGGTATGCATTTTCCCGCCAGCGATATTCCAGCAATTGCACGTAATCTGTACTTGATCAATCCCGCGCGCATGATTCCCGATGCCAGCGCCCCTGTGATACCGCTATTGAGCCATAACGCCGAACCTCCTGATCTGACCTGGTCCAATCTGCGCAGCGTTTCGCCGGTGCATCTGCAATATCTGCAGAACATGGGGGTGTGCGCCTCGTTTTCGGTGCCGATCCGGATAGGCGGCACCTTGTGGGGAATGGTAGCCTGCCACAACCAGACACCGCTTACCCTCTCGTCCGACCAGCGCGATACCTGTGTCGCGCTGTGCAACGCCTATGCTTTGGGTCTAAGCTCACATATCGCCAGTCGCCGCCTGCAAATGCTCGACAGCCTGGATAGGCGAGTGGATAAAATCATGGAAGCGCTGTCCAAACATACTGATCCGCTTGATGGTATAGAAAGCAATAGCCGTGTGCTGATGGAAGCACTGGCGGCACAAGGCTTTGCGATGGCCGTCAAGGATAACGTGGTCATTGCCGGGAATGGCCCGGATCTGGATGGAATTGCCGAAATTGACAACTGGTTTCTTAATGGATGTCGGGAACTGCTCTACAGCACAGACCATCTGTCTGAAGTGACCGAGTTACCGGCAGAACTGCTCGCTTCGGTAAGCGGGATGATGGCAATCAAGGCGCGCTCGCCACGTTCGGGTTGGGTGCGTTTTTACTGGTTCCGTCCGGCTGAACCTCAAGAAATTACCTGGGCCGGAAACCCCAACAAACCGATAACCGAAAATGCCGGTGCCATCGCCCTGTCACCCAGACGTTCGTTTGAGCGCTGGGTGGAAACCCGAATGGACTACAGCAGGGCTTGGTCTGGCGAGGACAAGTTGGTCGCCAGCAAGTTTCGCAGTAGCCTGCTGCGCTGGTTGTGATGAATGACTGAAGTGAATAAACGTCTTGTATCAGGGTGAATGATCATTGTTAATTTCAAATCAATAGCAGCCAGTCTACCCATTTTTCAGGATTCAGTGATCGACGGCTACTTAATACAATCATATAATGACATGTTAATTTGTACTTTAGCTGGAGTGAACGGCCAGGCAGCGGGGTTAAACAATTTGTATGCGCCTTTGTGGTTGCCCTATACAAAAA
>CAIRBC010000415.1 GCA_903876685.1 uncultured Nitrosomonadales bacterium
ATCAACCTTGAACATCATGCATACTTCTTATAATCAAAACAAGAAAAATCGATTATCTCAAATTAATTATTTTTTGTCTAGGGTCTCTGAGCCGTTTTGTGCTTTCGCGAAACATCTTTTTTAGACCGCCCGCAAACAATTGATGTGTCAAGGGTTCAACGTTCATGCGTCAGCTGTGCCCTAATTAAATTTTAGTTGCAATCTCCGGAAATTGAGCGTATAAAATAACTGTGGTTGCCGCTTGATCACAGGCTTGTATAAAGTTAACCGTTAATGGGAGGCGTTTATCGAGACAATCATCAATTATCATGCGTGTTTAGCACAATCAGCATTCATGCTGAAATAGTTGGCATCCCATAAGCCAACACATAACGCCGCTTAATGCGGCGTTATCAATTCCAGAAGCACCTCGATACTGCCAAGATTAAATGAATATCAGCCACAAAGCCAGTCTGTGCAATCACTGCCGACATTACTACATTACTCATGACTTCCGTTTCAGATATGGTTGTCGCGCATTACAATTCAAGAGTCAACGGCAACCTATACTGGATGTCACTGAAGCGTCCGGGCAGATGTGTCAATATTTCGAGAAAAAAAACTATACATGCTCATAAAAGCGTATCAGATTGCGTCCGCTGTCCTTAGCCTGATACATCGCCATATCTGACCATTTGAGCAGATCCTCGGCACTGGCATCGTGTCCCTTGAATAGTGCGACGCCAATACTTGCCGGACAACTATGTTCAATTTCGTTTTCCGGTTCGCCGTCATGCTGAAAGGTCAGTAAATAGGGTTTGGCCAATAATGCACGAATTTTCTCAGCGATAACAGTTGCTTGCGCAAGTGACTCTTCTTGACTCGTATCAAGCTCGTTGAGTATCACCACAAACTCATCGCCGCCAAAGCGTGCGACCGTATCAATCTTGCGCACGCTGCTGCTCAATCGATGAGCCACTTCCATCAGTAACAGGTCGCCTACACCATGTCCGTAACGATCATTAAGCGGCTTGAAATTATCCATGTCCAGAAACATTACCGCACCATAACGCTCGCTGCGTTGACTGGCAGACATCGCCTGCTCCAGTCTGTCATTCAAGAGTCGTCGGTTTGGCAGACTGGTTAATACGTCATAGAAAGCCAGTTGACTAATTTGCTGTTCGGAACGCTTACGTTCGGTAATATCCTGCATGATCGCCACAAAATATTGTATGGCTCCATCAGAACCTGTTACCGGAGTAATAATCAACGATTCGTCATACAATGAACCATCCTTACGCCGGTTAACGACCTCGCCGTGCCAGGTCTGCCCTGACTGAATGGTTTTGAACAAGGTTTGATAAAATTTCTTGTCCTGCCTGCCAGAATTCAGCAAATTACCCGGCGTGCGACCCTGTGTTTCTTCAAGTTTATATCCCGTCAATTCCGTAAAGGCCGGATTGACCCACTGGATAGCCGCATGGATATCCGTGATAACGATACTATTGGCGACGAAATTCAGCGCAACTTCGAACAATCGCAAGCGCGCTTCGAGCGACTCGCGCACCAGCGCATGGCGCACTGCATGACCCAGTCCATTATGGTCAAACTGCCCCTTGACCAGATAATCCTGAGCACCCGCTTGCAGCGCGGCCGCAGCCAGCGAATTGTCGTCATAGCCGCTCAGCACTACGATAGGTACTCCTGGCACCGAGGCACGCAACGCCTGTACCGTCGCCAGACCCGCAGAATCCGGCAAGGAAAGGTCGAGCAAGACAATATCGGGTTTGTGATTCTTGGCGGCGATGATGCCATCACCAAGCGTTTTAGACCATGCGATACTTATATTATCTTTGCTGATGCCCAGTTCCGCCATCCGCACGTGCGCCTAAATCAAACCGAAATCACCTGGATCATCTTCAATCGCCAGTATAAAGATGGCTTTTTGAACAGCTTCACTGATCGTGATTTTCCCACTGACAGGATAAGCTGTCATCGCAACTCCAATCTATTTTTAAACTTTATCAAGCGCCACATCGTGCAAATACCATAGACAAATCATCATGAGGAACTGCATCCCCCAGATGTGCTTCGAGTTCGGAGAGTATCTGGTCAAATATAAGTCCATGCGGCAAATTCCTTAGCAGGTTTTCTAGTCGCTCTTCGCCAAAGCGTACACCCTGCATATTTTCAGCTTCGGTCAGACCATCTGAGCAGATCAGCAACGCACCCGGTAGTGCATGATAAATTTCAGTATCTGCTACAAAATCATCCATACCCAAAATACCCAGTGGCAGATAATTGGAGTGAAACGAATGCAATTCGCCATTGGTCTGCACATAAATAGCGGTAGGTATCCCGCCATTCCAGATTTCGATGACCGAGCCATCACTGGAGATATGCACGACGGCCGCAGCGATAAAACGCTCGGGTGAGGACATCTCCAACATTGCCTGATTAATTTCAGCGACGATAGCACCCGTCCTGAAACCTTTTTTTACCATGGCGTAAAATATTCTGAAGGTGCGCTGTAGAAATAACCCTGCTTGCAAACCATGTCCGGTTACATCCGCCAGCATGACACGCAAATCACCCTGTGCATCCCGGCTGGCCGCAATCAGGTCGCCGCTAAACAATTCTGCCGGACGAAGGAAGTAACGAATTTGCGGATCACGCAAACCATCCGAGCGCATGATCTGACTCAAGATATCATTGGCTACAGCCAGATCTTGAAGCTTGCTGTCATTCAGCATCCGTAATTCGTAGTTTTTACGTTCCAGTTCCTGTTCCAGAGCGCCACGCACCAGCGCGTAACGTACTGCCCTACCCAGCGCGTCATGCTCAAAATGTCCCTTGACCAGATAATCCTGCGCTCCAGCCTTTAAGGAAGCAATTGCCAGTGCATTATCATCATGTCCAGACAACACCACGATTGGCACATCATGTAGTGCCGCCCGCGCCGCCAGCACCGTTGCTATGCCCGCAGAATCGGGGAGAGACAAGTCCAGTAACAGTATGTCCGGCTTGTTGCACAATGCGGCAGCCATTCCGCTAATCAGCGTTTTCGCCCAGACCAATGACGTCTTGCCCGCATCAGAAACCAGACCTGCCAGCTGCACATGTGCCTTGATTAAACCATAATCACCGGGATCGTCCTCGATTATCAATATGGAAATGTTTTCAAAATGAATATTATTCATGCTGTTAATTCCCTGGGGTCAGTCCAGGGACTCTTGATCCAGCGTTCTCCGAGCAGGCGCATTGATTCTACAAGTTGGTGGATGTCCATAGGCTTGGTGAAATAATCTGCTGCGCCGAGACTGTAGGCAGCCGTCACATCACTTTCAGCATAAGAAGTGGATAACACCACTACCGGAATATCGCGCAATGAAGAAACTTGCTTGATCGCAGCCAGACATTCCAGTCCTCCCATACGCGGCATGTTAAGATCCAGCAAAATCAAGTCAGGGCGTGGTGCATTAATGAAGTCAATACCGTTCCTGTTCAAATAATCAATCGCCTCGTAACCATCAAATGCCTGGTATATGTCAGTGGTAATCTGATTTTCCTGCAATGCCCATTTAACCAGATAAGCATCGGTTTTTTCGTCTTCCACCAGCAAAATGACAAAAGATCGAGTGTCTGTGTTCATGAATTGCTTCCTTATAATTCCGTGCCTGTTAGTGTCAATTCTCGCCGCCAGACATTTTCACCCTTCATGCAGCAATTTAAAACCCACACCAAGCTTATATTAATGCGACCAGTGATGCACAGCAAGCAAATATAATTGTTATCTAATAGGTAGAAAATTAGTTATAACCATAACCATTATTGTTACTCATAATAAATTGACAAGCGTGGCCGCTTCTCTTACTCTCGACGGTGTTAAACCTTAAACAAAGTTTACCGGTGCTCATACAACATGAATAAGTTATTCAAGCAATTTTGGGCATACTTTTGTTTTTCAATGGTTCTCATTGGAATCATTGGGTTGTCATGGAACGCCTTTCGTGAGCAGGGTTGGGTAGAACATTTGTTAGGGGTGGCATGGGAAGCAGAAATACTTCACCCGATACTAGCGACACCCATCATCGCAGGCACGATACTGCTAGTGGTGCTGTTCATGCGCGGCGGACTTGAAACTGGAAAAATAAACTGGTACGACAGCGTGTTTATATACCTGCTGATGTTGTGTGGCACTTATTTCAGCTTCAAGTTTTTTTACTCAGCTACCATTCCATTCTAACGGGCATGGCACACTGCAGCCCGATAGGATGAAATCCGCTATGCCCGTTCCCCTGATGAACTCACTAACCACTCCACTTTGTTGACCAAAGACAGCAACCAAGTGGCTGGTTATCTCCCCATCCCTACCCATGAACCTCCATTTCGTAGGGTGCGCTTGCGCACCAATTTCATCGACCCTAGCCATTAACCTTCGCCCTCTCCCC
>CAIRBC010000416.1 GCA_903876685.1 uncultured Nitrosomonadales bacterium
AAAATACAACAGGGTTCATCAAGCACCTAGGTGTCTGACTGCATTATCTATGCGCATATTTAAGAAGTCATTTATGCGCAGTTTTAAACAGTCATCTTATTTGTGCAGCGTCTATAGGCAGTTATAGTCCAGCGTCAACAGTCAGTTGCCATCTTAAAAAGCGATTGCGCAACCTGAGCAACCATTGCAGGTGAAGCACTGGACAGTTCGTGCGCATATATCTTTTTTAGCTCATCGGTATTTATCCCGCATATAGATGCGATTTCTTCGTCAATAAGGCCGTATGCCGCCATCGTACTGACTTGCTTGCGCACTTTATCATTTGGTTCGTGACTAATCTTTGCGTCTGAGGCGATTGCTTTGGGCAGGTCAATTGATTCTGAGCTTGGGGAGTACTTCACCCAACTATCCTTTTTTGCTTTTTTGCTGATATTTGGCATGGGGATGCCGGTCATATTCTCAATTTCACGCAGAAGCATCCCAGATTCGTATAACTTACGCGCAGCACTTCACTGCTCTGGAGTTGTCTTTATATTTGCCATTTAATCAGCCTCAACCGGCATGTTGGTGCGCCTCAGTTAATCCTGACAAAGTAATAGTCGGAACGGTAGTTATGCCAAGCTTTAACGCGCCGAGCGCCCTGCCGTGCACAGCTATAATTCCGCCTGACTCATCTATCAAGATAGGGTTTGTAAATCCAAACTCTTTAATGCTGGCCGCGATCTGTAAAACCTGCTCGTCGCTATGGGTACGGCTATTCCTTGCATATGTAATCAGCGCATCAACCGCGATATATTTAAATTCAAACTCAGATTTTGCCATTGGTATTTAATATAAATCAGTATGTTGCCTTTAATTTGCTTTTCATCTACACCAAAGGCAAAAAACTATTTTGAGGAATTTTTTGTCCAAATGGGATCCCATGCGGCGCTGAAACAAAAATCTCTTTTTTGATTTACACCCCCATACCCATGCCAGATGACTTTCCATGCCTACCACACCTATTTATGCTCGACCGTAGAGGGTTGCCACATCCATCCTAGTCTTAGCCTCGTGGCACTCATGGCAGATGCCCTGGAGGTTGCCATCATCGTTACCGCCACCATTGGCAAGCGCGACTATATGATCAACCTGTAGCGCCATTGTGACACGTCCCACCACCTTGCACGGCTGACACAATCCACGGTCGCGCCGCATTATCCTACTGCGTATCTTTGCCCAGGCTCCGCCACTTCTGTCACTGATGCGCTCGTTTCCTGCTACGATCCGGACACGTGCTGATTTCATTACCTGGATACGTGGCTTTAGCGTTTGAAGCCTTGGGTTATTCAAGGTGCTTGATGCGTCAAGTAAACAATCGGTAATGGCGTAATGGTTAAAGTCATCAACCAAATCCATAAAAGCGCGAAGCGCCAGCCTTGAAGTTCTTTCATTGCCATAATAATTTTTGCTATGATTCATCCACTTTCATACCTACTCGAATAAGGCTTTGAAACTAGAAAGCCCAGTACACTTTGCCGGTGTCTGGGCTTTCGCTTTTTCTTAGTAAACTTTTATTGATATGCTTGACATTAGGACAGTAAAGTCCTATTATGTACGCATGAAAACAAAACAATTCTTGAAACTCTTGAAAGCTTCCGGTGCAGAAATTATGAAGAATCGCGGTAAAGGCGGTCACTGCCTGGTTAAGCTCAACGGCAAGCAAGCCACAGTGCCGCAACACGGCGATACTGATTTCGATCCTGAATTTCTGGACGACATTTGCAAGCAACTCAATACGCGACTAAGGGAAATACAATGAACCTAATCTACCCCGTAACTTTCAAAACCTACTCAAGCGGCCAAGTCGGCGCTTTCTTTACTGATGTACCAGGAGCAATCACCTCCGGCGCTACCGAGATTGAGGCGTTGGATAGCGCACAGGATGCGCTTGTCGTGGCCTTATCGGGCTACCTTGATGATGACCGTCCATTACCTACCCCAAGCAAACCGAAGCGCGGGCAGCGCGTTGTGGTAGTTCCTCCACGTGTTGCAATCAAACTTTCAATCTACGAAGCTATGCGCCAGCAGAAAATGACTCAAGCGCAACTTGGTGATCTGCTTGGCGTAGAAGGCCGCCAGGTGCGCCGCATACTCGATCTTGATCACGAATCAAAGCTATCTCACCTGGAGGCTGCGCTTGCCGCTGTCGGGCTGCGCATGGCGGTCAGCGTGTCGAAGGTTTCTCCGGTTGACTCAAGGGTTGCGGCTTGACCTGTGAATTCTTGCCAGCGTCGGACTATAACATCGCAGTATTTTGGGTCGAGCTCCATCAGCCTGGCGATGCGACCGTTCTTCTCTGCGGCGATCATTGTTGTTCCTGATCCGCCAAAGCGGTCCAGAATGATGTCTCCGCCTTTTGTGTTGTTGAGCATCTGAAACTCAAACAACGCGACCGGCTTCATGGTCGGGTGCTCGCCGTTACGACTTGGGCGATCAAATTCAAGGATAGTGGTCTGCTTCCGGTCGGTAGCCCACAGGTGCCCGACTCCAGCCTTCCATCCGTACAGGCATGGTTCGTGTTTCCAATGGTAATCCTGCCTCCCCATCACCAGCGCGTGTTTTTTCCAGATCAGGCACTGGCGTACATTCCACCCTGAATCGTAGCACGCACCGCGAAAGTTATACCCCTCCAAGTCTGCGTGCCAGATATAAAACACAGCGCCAGCCTTCATTACTGAATCAGCAGCAATAAACGCATCCCGCAAAAACTGACGGAAATCGCCATCAGTCATGCTGTCATTTTGGATTTTTAAGGAATACTGCCTGACTGATGTGCAGGCTCTCCCGCAAGCGCCTGATCATTTCTGCCGTGTAGGCTGGCGGTGGCAGGCATTGTGTTTCAAAGTCACGCAATGTTTGCTTGTTCACAGCACCGATGCCATGTAAACCACGCATC
>CAIRBC010000417.1 GCA_903876685.1 uncultured Nitrosomonadales bacterium
CTGTTGAATTGAAAAAAGTGTTCAAGATCACCAGAATCAGTGTTCACGTTGCTCCAGAATCAGTGTTCACGTTGAGTCAGAATCAGTGTTCACGTTGCGTCAGAATCAGTGTTCACGTTAAGTCAGAATCAGTGTTCACCATGCTCCAGAATCAGTGTTCACGTTCACCAGAATATGCACTTAGGCCGATAGACGCCCATTAGCACATTATTGACTGATTTTCGTGTAGCAATGGCCTGTGGAACAGGATGGGCGTATCCGGGAAAGGCCGAGCCATCTTCGTGTATAACATTCCAGCCAGGATCAAAGGAGGTCTTACCTAACAACTGTTCCTTATTCAGACCCAGCAAATCCAGCGCTAGCTGATTGTTTGAAATAATCTCAGCGTGAGCGGACTGAACGATCACACCCACTTGCAAATTTTCTATGAGCTCTCTGGAACGTCGCTCGCTCTCCCTTATAGTATCTTCTCTGTTGATTTGCTCAGTAATGTTTCTGGCATAAGCGACGTTATATTCCAGTTTCCCAAATTTAACGTAGTTGGCATTAATTTCTACTGGAAATATCTCCCCGTTCTTTCGTTTATGCTGTGTAGTAAAGATCTGGGTTTTGTCGATCTTTAGTTGTTCCCAGTGCTGTTTCCATTGTTCTATTTGAAAAAGAGGATCGAGGTCAGGTATGGAAAGTTGAAGGAGTTCTTCTTTGGAATAGCCTAGAGCATTACAGGCTTGATTATTAACGTACTGGATACGCGCATCACTGCCCAGCCAGTAAATTTCAACCGAAGCATTATCCATTGCAAACAGTGATATTTGCAATGTCTTTTTGGTCTGTAACGTGATGTCAAAGGTACTGTCATCCATTTAATTCTCCCGGAAAATTTCCAAGCCAGCCCAACCCATAAAACTAAGCGGCTTGATAGCCACTGCATAGCTATCGACTCAACACCTGGCGTACCATCCAGGATTATTGCGAAAACTAAAGCGGCTTTGATAATTTTATACAATCCATGCTAATGCAGGATTCGACAAATTTAGATAACAGTAATAAAGATTTCAACATATGACTTTTCTCGATTCCCAAGGCCAATGATTTATAATCTTCAAATAATTCAATTATTTCTGTAAGCCTGAAATCCAGCCATTGATTCAGGCGAGAATCATTCAGCTTCTGTAATTGGCCAATATCAATCAGTGATGCGACACTTTTTTGCAATACTTCAGCATCCAAATCTTGCCCCGTCTTTACTGCAAGAATACTTTCATGGTGGCACCACTCGATAAGTTTCGAAATATCGACTGTTGAATATTGAGGTTCCATAGTTCGTCACCCTTAATAATTAATCATTCATTTGCCTCTGGAAGGCATCTTTGTAAGACGTTGATTATCTAATAAGAACTGAAATTCCTGTCATTAATAACCATCGCGATAGCGAATAATGACTGATTTTCCGGAAAATTCATATATGTCTAAATGCATATGCATTTGTAAAAATATATATGCATTTAGACATATGCATTTTTGACTTAGGGGCTTAATTAACGCCTTTGCGGATGGGAAAGGGGGCATGCTAGCGAGACCAAGGGCGACCGGAATCGCTTGCCGTCACTTATTTGAGCCTCAGGATTTTGCAGAGCAAGAGTTTATCCACTGAATTTATTCGGTGGCGATGAAAATTAAGGGATATTAACGTTATCATTGCATGGGATTTTTAATATCCCACGCAATGATGCCTGATTGATTAATGCCATATTGCCTGTGGTGCGTTATTTGATGACTCAAACAATCATCCCCGCCGCAACCGTGTTATTGCTCGCCTCGTCAATCACGATAAAGCTGCCGGTAAAGCGGTTCTTGCTGTAATGATCCAGTACCAGTGGCTGCTGCACTTTCAAACTAACCCGTGCAATATCGTTCATGTTAAGCATAGTAGCTGCATGGTGCGCCAGGGTGTTCACGTCTACCCGATATTCCAAGCGCGAGAATAAACATTTCACCACTCGCGTGGTGTGTTTGATGATGTATTTCCGGTTGAGATCCAGCGGCGTTTCCGCCAACCAGCATAACATGGCCTCGAACTCTTTGGCGACTCGAGGCAAATTGGCGCTTTTAACAAACATATCGCCGCGCGAAATATCGGTTTCATCCTGTAACGTGAGCGTGACCGATTGCGGTGCATAGGCGGTTTGCAGTTTGCCGTCATAGGTCACGATCTCTTTCACCCGGTTGGTTCGACCCGAGGGTAGTATGGTGATTTCATCACCTACTGAAATTTCACCCGACTCAACCCGCCCCATGTAGCCCCTGAAGTCGTGATATTCCTGAGTCTGCGGCCTGCATACCCATTGCACCGGAAAACGAAAATCTTCCGTGTTCACGTCATAATCAATCACCACCGTTTCCAGCATTTCAAGTAAAGCTTCACCCTGGTACCAATTCAACTTATCGCCGCGTTCGACTACCATGTCACCGTTCAGCGCCGACATCGGAATACAGGTTACGTTGTGGATGTCGAGTTGTGCTGCAAAAGCACGGTACTCGGCCACGATCGCATTAAAGATGTCCTCTGAATATTCCACCATGTCCATCTTGTTTACTGCCAGCACGATATGCGGTACGCCGACCAGGCTGGCCAGAAAGGTATGACGGCGCGTCTGGGTCAGCACACCCTTGCGGGCATCGATCAGAATCACCACCAGATTAGCGGTGGAGGCTGCCGTAACCATGTTACGGGTGTATTGTTCATGTCCTGGTGTGTCGCCGATAATGAACTTGCGCCTGGGAGTGGCAAAATAACGATACGCCACATCAATGGTAATCCCTTGTTCGCGTTCGGCTTGCAGGCCATCGGTGAGCAGAGAAAGGTCAACCGCTGCCATGCCGCGTTTCTCGCTGGTCTTGGAGATGGCCGAGAGTTGATCCTCAAAAATAGATTTGGAATCGTGCAGCAAGCGACCGATCAACGTGCTCTTGCCGTCGTCCACACTGCCTGCGGTGATGAAACGGAGTAATTGTGTGTTCATGATTAGAAATACCCTTCTTTTTTGCGCAGTTCCATCGAGGCATCCGAGGTTTGATCGTCCATGCGCGTCGCCCCACGCTCAGTAATGCGCGTGGTGGAGGTTTCTTCGATAATTTGTTGCGGATTGCTAGCCAGTGACTCCACCGGTGCGGTGCAAGTCATGTCGCCAACGGTGCGAAATCTCACCGACAGCACTTCCACTTTCTCGCCAGGCTTGGGTTGCACCAGGTGCGACACCGGAATCACCGAACCGTTACGCCTGATTACTTCTCTAGTGTGCGCATAATAAATTTCTGGGATATACAGTCTTTCGCGGGCTATATATTCCCAGATGTCCATCTCGGTCCAGTTGCTGATCGGGAACACACGTATATTTTCCCCTGGCAGGACGCGCGTGTTGTACAGATCCCATAGCTCGGGACGCTGATTTTTGGGATCCCACTGACCAAATTCGTCGCGAAATGAAAAAATACGTTCCTTGGCGCGCGCCTTTTCCTCATCACGTCGCGCCCCGCCCATACAGGCATCGAAACCAAATTCCGCAATGGTTTCCAGCAGCGTCACTGACTGATAAGGATTGCGTGGCTTGTCCAAGTCCTTGATGATGATCGTGCCACGCTTAATCGAGTCTTCCAGTGAACGTACAATCAACCGCTCTCCTAGATCGGCTGCCAGCTTGTCGCGGGCGGCGATCACTTCAGGAAAATTGTGTTCGGTGTCTATATGTACTAGTGGGAATGGGAATTTCGCCGGACGAAACGCCTTCTCCGCAATCCGCAACATCACGATCGAATCCTTGCCGCCTGAAAATAACAGCGCCGGATTCTTACATTCCGCCGCGACCTCGCGCATGATGTGTATGGATTCGCTTTCTAGCGCATCCAGGTGACTAAATTGATGACTACTCATGATTTTCTTTCTTTAAGAGCAATTTTATGTCGATAGTTCAACTGAGCTATGCACGTTTTAGCAGCATCGGCTTTGCAACATGCAGACCGCATTCCTTGTCTTCAGGATTTTCCCACCACCATCTACCGGCTCGTATATCTTCGCCAAGCGAGATCGATCTTGTACAGGGCGCACAACCCAGGCTGGGATAAAACTGATCATGCAGTTTGTTATAAGGTACGTCGTATTTCCTGATATACGCCCATACGTCCTTATTGGACCATTCGAGCAGCGGATTAAACTTCTGCATTCCAAAATCAGCATCATGCGAAGATATTTCCAGGCCGCCTCGCGTCACTGCCTGATCGCGCCGTAACCCGGTAACCCAAGCCTTGTTGCCTCTCAAGGCACGGCGCAGCGGCTCCACCTTGCGCACAAAACAGCAACCCTTGCGTGCGTCGATGCTGTCGTAAAAGCCGTTGATCCCGTGTTGTTCGACATATCTTTCCACTGACGAATTGTCCGGAAAATATACCTTCAGCGGTACGCTATAACGATCATTCAACTGTTGCATCAAGTCATAGGTTGGCTGCGGCAAACGCCCGGTATCGAGGCTAAACATGGCTATATTCAACTGATTTTTGGCGATAATATCGGTTAAAACCATGTCTTCTGCACCCAGACTGTTGGCAAAACACACAGATGAATAATCGCGCAACGCTTCTTGCAATACGCTGACCACTTGATCGATTTGCTCTTGCATTTTTCTAATCTCCTATACTGACAGTCCTGCTACCGCTTCATTCAGATCGAGTTGCGCGTCCTGCTCTGCCGCATAAGTGGCCACTTTTACAGTCCAGCTATCCACCAGTGAATTTAATTGCTGCGAATCTTCCGCGCCGCACTCTTCCGTATTAGCCAGCGCAGTGACTGCCTGCGTAAATTCATCGGCGATACTGCCTGGGATCATCGCCTGCAATTGCACGGCAAGCTTATCCAGTTCTTCAAAACGCGAACCGCCCAGTAATAACCCCAGACCTGAACCCAGCAATCGCAAAATAGCTTCGTTACATTGCGCCGCTTCGCTATACTTGCGTTGAAAAACCAGTGCATTGCGGTATTCGCGTTCATGGGCTGCCTCGAAAAAATTAGCACCTATCATCACCTGTGAAACACCGGCACATTCGCCTCCGCCCAGGTTGAGTACACGAAAATCGGTAGTGCTGCCATAGTCGCGCATCACAGTATCCAACTCATCCTTCTCCACTTCAGCCAGATCTGCCAGCAACTGACCGAAATAGCCGGTTTCTCTGGCGCGAGCCCAGTCGAAGAAACTCTCGGTACCACTGTCTATATGCGCCGCTTCTACCCGTTCAATGGCCTGCTTGACACGTGCTACCGGCAACATCGGACCCTTCAAAGCCAAGGCCGCACCCTTGTCGCCCGCCATACCCCTGCCTGCAAAGTACATCTGATAATGCGGCACCAACTTGCCGTGTAACCGTTTGCCTTCGCCGTAAATGCCGATGTCTCCCGTTTCCGGTTGCGCACAACCGTTATGGCATCCTGAGACGCGGATATGCAAATCCTTGCTGCCACCGGAAAGTTCGGGTGCAATTTTCATACTGGCGGAAATACCCAGGCGGCAGGTTGAGGTGCCCGGACAAGCCACCACATTGTCGCCCGCCACCGGTTCACGCAAACCGAGTTCAGCCAGAGTCGCCCGTATCGCCGGCAGACTCGCCTCGGCTACATTTAATATCGCAAGGTTCTGATCCTGAGTCGTGCGCACATCGCTCAAGCCATGCGCACGCAGCAAGGCTGCAATGCCGTGCAATTGCAGCGGGGTAATATCACCGGTGGGCAAGGCGATCGGCAAGACATACAGACCAGGCTGATGTTGCGCAAACAACTTGCGCGGCGCTCCCTGACCCGGTGCCTCAAAGCCGGTTTGTTCACGCCATTCTGCCTTGGGGGTGGGCAGACTCGCCAGCGCCTGACGCGTACGTTCAAATTCTTCGCGATATTTTTGACGGAAGCCGTCCTCGCCAAAGCGTTCCACCAAAAACTTGATACGCGATTTGGCGCGTTTGGTGCGATCCGAGTATTTGTTATGCAGCGTCACCAGCGCTTCTACCGCAAACAACAGTTCATGTTCCGGAATGAATTCGTCGACGGTAATCGCCTCGCGCGGCTTGTGCCCCAAACCGCCTCCGGCCTTGATCATGAAACCGTATGCACCATTCTTCTTCACCGCAACGATGCCGGTATCATGCAGCATGGCCTGCGCACAGTCTGACTCACAGGCAGAAAAGCTAATTTTGAATTTGCGCGGCAATTGCTGGTTCAGCGGATTGCGCAAAAAGTGTTTGGTCACGTTTTCCAGATGTGTAGTCACATCGACATGCTCCTTGGGGCATACCCCGGACAGGCTACAGGACGTGATATTACGCACCGTATTGCTGCACGCTTCGCGGGTGGTCATGTCTGCCTCCGCCAGACGGCGCATCGCTTCCGGCGTGCTGTCAAGCGGAACAAAATAGGTCTGAATGGACTGGCGCGTGGTGATATGGGCAATCCCCTTCTGTGAGTGAGTCGCCACCACATCCGCAACCGCATCCAGTTGCTCTGGTGTCAAGCGTCCACCCGGCGCCTTGATGCGCATCATATGTACGCCGAGTTGACGCTGGCCATACACACCATGCTGCAAACGGGTCGCGGTCATGCGATCGATGTCCAGAGTGCCTGCGTTAAAGGACTGAATGGCCTGTTCGAAACGGTCTATTTCAGCCAGATCACTGATGCTTTGCGAATTTGAATTCATAATTTGGTTCCTTGTAATAACAATTTACTATTTCAGTGCCATCTTTGCACCAATAATCAGCAACATGGTTGCCAGTAGCGGGCGCAGCACCTTTTCGGGCAACTTCGCGCATAAATGACTGCCGAGGTAGATACCGGGCAACGAACCCAACAGCAGGCTACCCAGCAATACCAGATCCACTGTGCCCAGAAGCAGGTGACCCGCACCGGCCAGCGCGGTCAGCGGTATCGCATGAGCGATATCAGTACCCACCACTTTCACCGCAGGCATACGCGGATACAGAAACAACAGCGCTACCGTGCCCAGCACACCGGCTCCGACCGATGAAATAGTCACCAATATGCCTACCACCATACCGGTCACAACGGTGGCAACAGGCAGATAGTGATGATGTAATTCATATACGGTGCCATCCTCGCGACGCGCAATATTGCTGATCCAGTCTTTCAACAACAACGCCGTCGCCGTCAGTAGCAGCGCTATACTCAACACGCCCGTCACCACCGAACGCAGCGTTTTTTCATCCAGTGCCAGGTATTTAAGTAACGCCACGGTACATAACGAGGCCGGCAAACTGCCCAGCGCCAGCAGACCCAGCACTTTCCAGTCCACCGTGCCGCGCCTTGCATGCACCCAACCACCCAACGTCTTGGTCAACGAGGCATACAACAAATCAGTGCCCACTGCAGTTGCCGGAGAAATGCCAAATACCAGCACCAGTAAAGGCGTCATCAGGGATCCTCCACCGACTCCGGTAACACCGACGATCAATCCAACCAGAAAGCCTGATAACGTGTATGCAACATCCATTTACTGCCCCTTTTAATACAGGTGCGGATTGTAACGAGTTGCGGTTATAATTCAAAATAATTTATAGTTAACACTTTATAACCTTAAATTATATAGGCATGAATCTTCAACAATTACGCTATCTCAATGAAATTGTGCATCAGGGTCTGAAAATATCCGATGCTGCCAAGGCGCTGTACACTTCGCAACCCGGTATTAGCAAGCAAATCAGGTTGTTAGAAATAGAATTAGGTATCGAGATTTTTGTGCGTAACGGCAAACGCATCGTTGCCATCACCGAACCCGGCAAGGCTGTACTCGCAATCGCCCAGCGCATGTTGCAGGATGCCAAAAATCTGAGCGAAGTGGCACAAGAGTATCACTCGCAGGACATCGGACATCTAACCGTCGCCGCGACGCATACCCAGGCCAGATATGCGCTACCCGCTGTGGTCAAACAATTTATCAAGCGTTATCCTGGGGTAAAGTTGGGTTTGCATCAGGGCAATCCTACGCAAATTGCCGAACAGGTATTATGCGGCGAAGCAGACATTGGCATCGCCACCGAAAGCCTGATGCTCTACGACGAGTTGATCACGCTACCCTGTTATGAATGGCATCATTGTGTGGTGGTGCCACCGGGTCATCCGCTGCTGAATGAAAAAAAAATTACACTGCAACAGATTGCGCAATATCCGATCATCACCTATGATTTTGCCTTCAGCGGACGCGGCAAGATTAATGATGCTTTTGCGAAAGCAGATATCGTGCCGAATATCGCACTTACTGCGATCGATGCCGACGTCATCAAGACCTATGTCGATCTGGGTCTGGGCATCGGCATACTCGCCGAAATTGCTTTCGTTGCTGAACGGGATCATCACCTTTGCAAGCTCGAAGCCAAACATTTGTTCAAGCCAAACACCACGCGCATCGCGATTCGAAAAAACGAATATCTAAGGGCTTACACATTTGAATTTATAGAATTATTTGAGCCTAAGCTGACACGAGAAGCCGTTGCCAAAGCAATGCATCAGCGCGATTGATATCCTTCGTCTCAAACGCCTTTCTTGGAAAAATCGCGCAACCGATAGCCTAATAGCGCCAGCACTGAAATTAAGCCACTATACTGCCCATGCCCAGCCACATTTCAGTATGGTGCAAGATTTCCCCATAAAGTACGTCGCTGCGCGTATTTCATGTTAACCCATAGACTCCTACGAAAAGCAAAATCACCAGAGCCAGTTTGGTGGTGAGGCATGAATGCATTATTTGCGACCGAAATTACCACCCTGCCCTTCGGGCACCCCTCCAGCGGAGGGGAATTGGTGATCCAAAATACTTTCCTATTCTTAACCGGACTTTAACACCAAAAACAGTAATACTGTTTATTTCAAATCCAATTTAATCGGGTGAAATTTTCAACTATCTGAATATTAACGATTATATA
>CAIRBC010000418.1 GCA_903876685.1 uncultured Nitrosomonadales bacterium
ATAAAACGCGGCGCCAATGGCGCATCGACCGCATGATCCTGGGTACCGATCAAGGTAACCGACTGTTGTCCCTGATTCAAGGTGCTGAGAAATTTTCGACACAGCATAGTCTTGCCGGTTCCCACTTCCCCAACAATCTTGATGAAGCCCTCACCATTGCGCGCTGCCACCAGCAAGGTGTTTAACGCCTCCTGGTAACTGTTGCAGGCAAAAAAGAAACTGGTGTCCGGTGTCAGACTGAAAGGGGGTTCGCGCAGAGCAAAATGGTGTAAATACATTTCAGACTACAGAGGACAGAGGACAGGCATCAGAAGACAGAGGATTGAAGACAGAAGACAGACGGTTGCATGCCGCTGCCCGGCATGTTTTTTTATAGTGTGCGGCGCAGCCGCGACAAAGT
The DNA here is from genome assembly GCA_903876685.1 of uncultured Nitrosomonadales bacterium. GTDB lineage: Bacteria > Pseudomonadota > Gammaproteobacteria > Burkholderiales > Gallionellaceae > Gallionella. The sequence goes on from CAIRBC010000418.1 coordinate 401, forward strand.
TTCTGTCCACTGTCTTCTGTCCTCCGTCTTCTGTCCTCTGACTCATGGCTTGCTCATCTTTTCGAAGCGATCGCAACTTTGGGTAATGTCCCTTGCCCAGTCCTTGTCGCTTCCCACCACGGTGGGTTTGAGCAGGATAACCAGTTCACGCTTTTCATTGGTCTTGCTGGTTTGCCCGAACAGCGTTTTCGACATACCAGGCAGTCCGGACTGATTATCAAAAGTAGCCGAACGCATCAAGCCGCCAATCGCGACGATTTGCCCATCCATGACGCGCACGATGCTGTCCGTTTCTGAAATGGAACTGGAGGCCAGCGGCAATTTCATCACGCCACCCACGCCACCCACATCCACCGTCTTGTTGACCGTTGAAACCAGACTCACCGAAGGATGGATATGCAGAATGATCTCGTTATTCTGATCGATACGCGGCGTCACATCCAGCGCGATGCCGGAAAAGAAAGGTTGCAGCGTCACGCTGGGCATGCTGGTGGTGGCGGTGCCGGTAGTGGTCGTGGTAGAAACATTGGTCACAAAAAATTCATCGGTACCCACTTTCAATACCGCTTTCTGATTATTCAAGGTGGCGATGCGCGGACTGGATAACACGAGTATATTGCCCTGCGACTCCAGAAAGGTCAGCAAGGTGGCAAAATTATCGGTCTGAAATGCCAGTCCAATCATGGTACCGGTCGCGTTCGCCCCGATAGCGGCAGTCGAGCCTACCGCAGCGCCGATTCCGGCAAAGGTCTGTGGCAAAATGGTTCCAGCCGTTAGCTGCCCGGCCGAAAGCATACTGTTCGGGATATTCCCCAACGCGGGACTCCTGAAGGTGCTCCAGTTGACGCCGCTCTGGAAGGCGTCATTCAACTGCACCTCGACGATTTTAGCCTCCAGGATCACCTGCCGTTCGATGGAAACTTGTGAAGCCTTGAGATAGGCCGAGACGTTCCTCAGCTCATCCGGCAACGCGCGCACCACGATCACACCCGACATCGGACTGACCACCACGCTGCGACCCTTTTCGCTGCCGACAATCAATTGCAGGGATTTGGTCAGTTCTTCCCAGAAATCCGCGCTGCTGGTCATGCTGACCTTGCTGCTATCCTGAGCACGGGTGGTGGTAGTGCCTGAAGTTGTCGCAGGCGCAGCACTGTTGGAGCCACCCGACGAAGAACCCGAAGTGCTATCGGCGACCGAGCCTGAAGAGACCCGCAACGATGAGGTTCCGGTGCGCTGACCCGTCAGGTAATTCACCTGAAAAATACGTGTTTGCAGAGTCAGTGGCTGTATATAAATTCGCGCACCGTCCAGCTTGTATTCGTAACCGTAAATTTCACGTATCGCCTCCAGCGCCTCAAATACCGTCACATCCTTCAGATTCAGCGAAATATTGCCCGAGACCTCCGGATGCAACAACATACTGTAACGGGTACCCGAAACTATAGCCATGAACACCTGACCGACCGGCGTATCATTCACCGCCAGATCAAACCGGGCCTCCAGCGATTTATTATCGAGCTTGGGCAAGTCTGCCGTTAAGGGCGGCAGCAACGCATTGTTGACGGCGTTGCTGATATGCGCGCTGTCCAGCACCGCCTGATTCATCTCCCTTCCGATGCTCTCGGCCGTATGATTCCGGTTGACCGAGGCTGCGCACCCCGTCAGCAGAAACAGGCATAGCCAACCTAACATTCTCATTGATTATCCTTTTGCATGACTGGCTTCTTTGCAGGCAACTGATCCACAACGCGTCCTTGTTTGCCGGTTTTTTTTACATCCGGGAAAAGCATCTTTACCTGCCTGCCATGAGCAGTCTGTAACACTACACGATCAGGGGCAATTTCAATCAATTTAGCATCGCCATGTTTACCGCCCAATTCTACCGTTTGCCCGTCCAGGATCGCGGCGCGACGATTTTTTGAAATAATGATCGAGTCCAGCCCCGATTTTTCAACCGGTGCCGCTACCGTGGTACCCGCTGCAGGAGCACCCGCTGCCACCGAGGGCGGACGGGTCGGATCTGAAAAATCTTCGGCGCAACCGAGGACAGGCATCAAAAGACAAAGGACACCTAGCAGTAGACAGGGCGCATAACCAGTCACTTGGGCGGTGTTACTTACCGGCCCGGTAGAATGGCTAGCAGCCTTATCAGATGGTTGTGTGGCGCGACCAAACGGGTGCGCGATGATTTTAACGTGAAACTCGCGCAGCGATTCGTACGCTCCCTCGCCCGCTTGCGGGAGAGGGATGGGGAGATAACCAGCCACTTGGTTGCTGTCTTTTAGCAACCTAGTGGAGTGGCTAGTGGGTTCATCAGGGAAACGGGCATGGCCGGTTTCATTATCAGGTGTGGCATATTTGCCATGCCCGTTAGGCGCTATGCTCCTCATAAGGCCAGCCATGTCTTTTCCTGACTCAAGGTATACAGCGTCAAGGTGAGCATTGCATCCGGGTATTTTTCCACATTCAGGGCTGCCATACCCCAGATAAGTTGCGTCGGAAGTTTTTCCAGTGCCTCCATATATTGCAGCATATCAGCATAGCTGCCGCGCACCACCAACTGCACGCCATGCTTGAATAGCAGCTGCGCGCCAAGAACATTCTTGCCCTCGACATCCTTGTCGACCAGCAGACTCACCGGCAAAGTCTTCAGCGAAATCAGTTGCAGCTTGCCATTTTTAGCCAGTACCTGTTCCAGCAAGGCAGCCATTTTTTTCGGCTCTACCAAGCGGTTAGCGAGTTTTTGCAAATAGGCCTGCTGTTCCCGCAACTGCCCATTCAACTGTTCCAAGTGTATGCGCAGCGGCGAATGTGCTTCGTTGCGCTTGGCCTGTGTGATATTGCCAATCTGAATCTGCAGCTCATTTATTTTGCCTTGTTGCAAGGCTAACTTCGCCGAAAGTGCGTTTTTGCGAACGGCCAGTGGATTCAGCAACAACATATTGAATATCGCAATCACCACAAAAGCAGCGGTAAAGAAGAGGATGACCTGCTCGCGCAGTGTCATATCATCCACCTTGTTGCAGGCCAAAACCCAATACTGTTTCACTTTTTCTCCTCACTCACCGGGGTAGATTGCAGGGTAAATTCAATAGCACCCTGCGCCCGTGTATGACTCATTTCCAGATTGGAGAAAGTTTTCCCCTGCATGACACTCTCTTTGCCGAGTCGTTGAATATACATCGGCAATAACGCCGGATTCGCCGCATAACCGCTCAGACTAAGTTGCGCGGCTTCAATTTTGAAGCGGCTTAACCACAACCCCTGCACTATCTGACGCGAGAAAGCACGCAAGTATTCGGAATATCCTTCGGTGTTGCCCACCGACTTTTGTGACTCGATCATCGACTGCTGACTGGCAAGCTGACTTTCCAGTTTCTTCGCCTCTTCCTGCAAGGCCTGCGTATTCTGCTGCACAGTAAGCTCACTCAGTTGCTTGCTATTTAACTCCTGTTCTTTATCATAACGTCGGCTCATTTCTGTATATTGCTTTTCCAGCTGGATTACCTGATACTCCCCAAAGCCATAAAAGCACAATACTGCCCCGACAATCAAGCCCAACGCCTGCAACAGCGAAGGCAGCGTGATATAGTGGGTACGCTTTTTAAAGGCAAGGTTTAACAGGTTGATTTGCTGGCTCATGCTGCACGACTTTCCTGGCGCAAGGCAGCGCCCAGTACCGGCAATAACTGGCCTAAGGCTTCACTATTAGCCAAGGCCGGAACGGCACTAATATCCATCACCTCTGACAAATCCAGTTTCTCTACCTGAACCTCGATGGTCGGCCGCAGAAATTCGACCAGTCCAGCCCCCTCCGGCTCGCAGACCAAAACCCGGCTCACTTCCAGATGGTTATATTGCCGGTCAAAATAATCCAGAGAGCGTTGCAATTCCAACTCGACACGGTCGCGAAACTGGCTACGCAAATCCTCGTTGGCGTCCTGCAATTGTCCCGCACTGATTTCCATACGCCGCGCCAGAAACAACTCGCCTCCCGAGGTGAGGGTCATCAGACCGCCATTCGCATCAAAAGACAGCATACCGAGCGCACAGTCCTGCTGCTCAAACAAGGCCGCGATATTGCGCTGCGCCATTTCCTGAATATCGATTACTTCAAGGTTAACATGTGCTTGCTCAAACAGTGCCATATGTTTCTTGATATTATCATTGGTAGCCGCAATCGCATACATGGATTGCATACGCTCCGATCCATATTTACTCACCGGAATCAGGATGGCATCCACGGTTGCATCCTCGATGGCAATATTCAGGTTATCCTTTATTTTCCAGCGAATCGCCACTTTCAGCTCTTCATCGGGCACATTGGGCGCTTCCACAGGCAAAAGCTGATAGTCGCCCGGCTTCAACAAGCTGGTGAAATGACGATCCATAATCTTGTTTTCGCGACACAATTTTTCCAGCACCGCAGCCGATACCATGCCGGTGTCGAAGTATTCACAACGCAACACCACCGGCATCGCACCACCGAGTCTAACTTCCGCCAGGTAGATACCCCGCATCGCAGGGACGACAGCAAACCAGCCCGCGCTGCGAGCCTTGGATTTAAATAGCGAAAAAATTGACGAAATCCCCATAATTAACATAAAGTTAATCGAATAACCATCTGTTGTCAATCAGATTTACACATCCTTACAAATTCTGCAGCAGACTGAAAATGAAAATTAGGGTTTAATAATTCTCGCGCATATAAATAATCGCCTTTTTCCCCCCGTATACGCCAAAAGTGGCACTGCCGCCAGACAAAGACAAATAGCCGGGGGTCGTGGGATTAATGGTCGCCACACCCACCCCTTTGCTAGGGATGGACAAGGAAATATTAAATATTCCGCCGCTCAGATTTCCACTGACCACGGAAGGGGTGGTGGTATTGCCGGTCACGCCGGTCTTGACCACTGGATAACTGGAGGAAAAACTCAGGCTGGACGAATTATCCTTGTCGTTGCTCATCCAGGCTGAGCCATTCCAATACTGGGCGGCAAAGGTCATCGACATCGTCGAATATTCAGAACCATAGCTATTGCTGGCTTTGATACGCCCGTTACCCACCGTCAAGCCGGCTTCCCCCGAACTCGAACTCGCCTCGCCATCCGTGGCGCGGATATAAATATTGGTAGGCGCTGTCGCCGCCGTGCTCAGGGTATAAGTCGGTAGTGCCGTGGTGGCGCTACCTGAACTAAACAGAGTTGAGGCCAGCGAGCCATTCGCCAGCGTACCAGAAGGATTCTGGATGGTAGTGCTACCCGGCGCATCCCAGGCGCCCAGCGTGACTGCCTTGGCAAAGGCACCCTGATAGTTCAACAGGGTATTACCCCCCAGACTCTTGGCGTTTACCGTGACACTGAAGGGTTGTGCGGAATAGATAAAGCCGGAAGCCGCACAACTCAACAGGGTTGGACAAGCCATCGGCGCGCTGGCGGTGGCGGCGATAACCGTGTCAAAATGATCCGGGTAAAAGCGCCCGATATTGCCGGTAGTGGTTCCTGTCACGTCGCCCGCACCCAGATAGGTTGCGTCCCCGACACTGGGCGTCAGCGTGATAATCCCCACCTCGCTCCAACTAAAGGCGGTGCCGGTGGCCACACCATTGACAAAAGCGCCGAAGCTGCCTGCAATCGCCGGGTTATCCGTCAGACTCAAGCCCGTAGTGAGCGCACTCGTCAGTTTGACCGTTTCAGGGATACTCTCCTGACCATAGCTATAAGCAGTGGCGCCGGTGGAAGTCCTGGCGGTGACGGTGGCAGAAAATGCCTCGCCAGCCTTGACAAATTTTGTGCCGGTCGCGGTTGCCGCCGCCGGGTTTAGCAAAGAGGGAGAAGCCGTTTGCTGTATGCCTGACAACACAAACCCGGCCGGCTTGACCACAAAGGCATTCGATGAACCCGAAAGCACCGCCGTATTCGCCACCGTCTTGTTGGCCCAGAGCCTTAGCTGACCCACATTACTATAATTAAAGGTAAAAGGGGCATTGCCATTCGCATCAAAAGTCAGGTTGACTGCGGAAAAACTGCTCACCGCGCCGCTATTGTTACGCGCAATGGTGGTTGCGATCCCGCCATTCACACTCAGCAGATTAGCCGCATAACAGACCGTCGGATTATTGCATTCATAGCCCAGATTGATCGACTGCGTGCCAACGAAGGCGGCGCTGCAGGTCTGGCTGGTACTGTCGATAGCCTTCACTGCCCGCAGATAATAGGTAGCTGAAGAAGTTCCGGCGACCTGTGCGGGAATGGTCGCCCCCCCACCCCCCGCAGCACTGGAAAACAAAAAACCTGCCTGATGAAAAGTGCTGTTGCAACTGTTGGCAACCCCGCAATTAGCCCCGTCAGGACAACATTGACGCGGATCTGCGGCTGCCAGCTGTTCACCGGAAAGTGTCACCGTCACCCCTGCACCCTCGGCAGCAGCAGGATAACTCAGGGTAGTGCTGGCCACACCGGCTGAATTAAAAGTCACCGTGGTCGCCGCCAGCGTCCCGCCGCTGGCAGAAAGCTGCGCCGTGGTGCCGCTGATGCTGGTGGTATACGGCAGGGTACAGGGGCTGCTGGTATCGCCACAGGCGGTGACTGTGAGGGTATTGGCCAAACAATTGATACTGCTGCTCGGCACTGCCAACTGATAGTGACAGAGACCCCCGGTCGGCGCGACGGCGATGGAAGCAATGGCTGCCTGAGTCGCCGCATCAAAAATAACCCCGGTATTATTCCCCAGTTGCACCGCGCCGCCCCCTAACACCGAACCCTGAATCACATTGCCATTGCCAAACTGGACTTGCGTCGCACTACCTGGCGCATATATCAGTCCATTGAAATTGACATTGGTATTATTGTTCGGGTCATTGCCAAACTGCAACTGCGCAGTGCTGTACGCATAAATCTGCAGATTCGCGGTACTACCGGAAACATTGAAGCTACTGGAATTGCCCGCCTGAAAAGTGGAATTGATATAAATCTTGACCGGGCCGGAACTGACATTCAGCGTGAAATTATTGCCGGCAACCCAGGAATTGACAAAATAGCTTCCCGCTGCCAGGTTAAGCGTATCACCATTGCCTGTCGTCAGGCTGGAAATATTATAATTGCCCCCTGAAAAGGTTCCGGTATTATTCACCGAAACCGTTCCATATGAGCCGGCAGCCAAGGTGCTGTTGGATACACTCTGATCCGCTCCGCCCACCGCCGGAAAAGTCGTCGGCGAAAAAGCGGGTAAAGATTGCTTCTGCGGAATAACCTGACCGGTGTTGGTCAAGGAACTTCCGGACCCGATAGCAGTGGTCGTTCCCGAACTGCTGGTGACATAGCTGTTGCTGCCATAGCTAAAACTGGTACTGCCCATCACCGGGGTCGCTACCGCCACCCCGCTACTACTGACGACAGTGGTCGGCGCATACTGCGTACACGCCAGCGCCGCATGACTGACCGAAATAACCCATAAAAAACATAGCAGCTTTTTCATAATTTCACCTCCGTGATGCAGCGCTGATTAAAACATGGTTTGCTAAGTTTGCCCTTTCCCTGGCAGCGTGGACAGTCATCGAGACGCTCACCCAGTTGATGAGCGATATTGAAACTGAGGGTCTGATGCTCAACGACTAGGGAAGGTGACCTTGCTACCGGTTGGCCATGTATCAACTCCCAGTCGCCTTCCCAAGGCAAATAATCCTGCACCGTAACACTTTCAATGACCGACTGAATAGACATGGTTTTCAGGCCTAGGGTGACGGAAACGATTAAGAG